>NZ_VSZV01000268.1:13012-20836 GCF_008919455.1 Rhizobium sp. PEPV16 | reverse complement strand
GAGCACGACGATGCGGTCGGCGAGCGTCATCGCTTCGATCTGATCGTGGGTGACATAGATCGAGGTCGTCCTGACCTTCTGGTGCAGCGTCTTGATCTCCGAGCGCATCTGCACGCGAAGTTTCGCATCGAGGTTGGAGAGCGGCTCGTCGAACAGGAAGACGGCGGGATTGCGCACGACGGCGCGACCCATGGCGACGCGCTGGCGCTGGCCGCCGGAAAGCTGGGCCGGCTTGCGGTCGAGGAGGTTGGCGAGATCCAGCATGCGGGCGGCTTCGGCCACTCGGGCCTCGATCTGGGGTTTGGCAACGCCGGCGAGCTTCAGATTGAAGCCCATGTTTTCAGCGACGGTCATGTGCGGATAGAGCGCGTAGGATTGGAAGACCATGGCGATGTTGCGTTCGCGCGGCGTCATGGAATTGACGACCTTGCCGCCGATGGCGATCTCGCCATCGGTGATCTCCTCAAGGCCGGCGATCATTCTGAGCAGGGTCGATTTTCCGCAACCGGACGGCCCGACGAGGGCGACGAATTCGCCATCCTCAATATGAAGCGAGATGCCGTGGATGACATTGACGGCGCCATAGGTCTTGCTGATATCGGTGAGTTCAACGGATGCCATGATTGTACTCCAACGGTTCGGCTCAGGACTTCACGGCACCGGCGGTCAGACCGGCGATGATGTGTCTCTGGGCGACGAAAAAGACGATGATGGTGGGAAGGATGGTCAGCGTGATGAAGGCCAGCACCAGCTGCCACTCCGTGCCGTACTCGCCGCGATAGACCATGATGCCGAGCGGCCAGGGATATTTCGATTCCGAGTTCAGCATGATCAGCGGCAGGATGTAGCTGTTCCAGCTGCCGACGAAGGAGATGATACTGACGGTGGCGACGATCGGCCGGGAAAGCGGCAGCGAGATATGCCAGAAGAAGCGGAGATAGCCGCAGCCATCGACAAAGGCCGCCTGAAACAATTCTTCCGGAAGATTGCGGAAGTAGTTTCGAAACAGCAGGATGCTCATGCCGAGGCCGAAAGCCACCTGCGGCAGCACCACGCCCCAATAGGTATCCAGCAGGCCGAGATCGCGGATGCGGATGAACAGCGGCAGGATCGCGGTCGCGGCCGGAAACATCAGGCCGAGCAGGAAATAATTGAGCAGGAACGACGATCCGAAAAAGCGGACGTGGGCAAAGGCGAAAGCCGCCATCGACGAGACGATCAGCGTCAGGAGGACGGTAAGCGACGCGATCACCAGCGAATTGCCGATCTGCAGCCAGTAGCGTTCACCGAAAAGAATGTCGGTGTAATTCGTCCATTGCCACTCTGTCGGCAGGCCGAAGGGATTGGTGCGCAGGTCGCCCAGCGTCTTGAAGCCGCCGAGCGCCGTCGTCAGCAGCGGCACGAGCACGATCGCGGCAATCAGGCTCAGCGACACGTAGAGATAGACGCGTGTTGATGTGCTCATGCGGATGGAAGAGCTCATATCAGTCATGGCGCATGAATATCCTTTTGTAACCGAAGGCCAGCGTCACGCAGATGATGAAGAGCACCACGCCGACGGCGCTGCCGAGGCCGACCTGCATGCGCATGACGCCGTAGGTGTAGAGGAAGGTGACCATCGTCTGGGTGGAGTTGGACGGCCCGCCGCCGGTCAGCGGCATGATCATGTCGAAGAGTTGCAGCGAGCCGACGACGGCAAAGAAGATGGAAAGGCGCAAGGTCGAGCCGAGCAGCGGCAGCGTGACGTAGCGGAACTTTTGCCAGCCGGTGGCGCCGTCGATTTCGGCGGCCTCCAGCACGCTCTTGTCGACGGATTGCAGGCCGGCGATGAACAGCATCATGTGGAAGCCGAAATATTTCCAGACGATGACCCCAAGCACGGCATAGATCGCCACGTCCTTGTCGGCGAGCACGTAAGGGTTGGCGAAGCCGAAGAAGTTGGAAACGGCGGCAAACAGGCCATAGTCGCCATCATAGACGAAGCGCCAGATAAGGCCCGCGGCAACGTCCGCCAACACATAGGGCAGGAAGAAGATGAGGCGGTAGCCGACGACACCCGGAATGCGGTGCGCCAGCATGGTGGCCAGCCAGATGGCAAGCGGCACCTGGATGCAGATCGAGATCACGATGATCAGGCCGTTATTGACCAGCGCCTGCGTGAAGGCCGCATTGCGGAACAGAACCTGGAAATTGCGCAGCGCGATGAACTCGGTCGGCGTGCCGTAGCCGTTCCACTTGTAGAGACTGTACCAGGCCGCCTCGCCCATCGGCATGATGACGAAGAGCGTGAAAAGCAGCAGCGCCGGCGGCAGGAAGATCAACAGCACTGCCAGCCGGTCATGGGCGACCGAGCTCTTGCTGTTTGCTGCTCTTTTTGCCGGCCTTGCGGCCGTGGTTATCGATGGGACTGAAATATTGGCCATGGGTCCTGCTTTCGCATCTCGTCGGCAGCAATACTGGCGCTCCGAATTTTAACGGAGCGCCAGGAAGGGTCTGCAGGCGCTGGTTATTGTTCCAGTTCGAAAGCGTCCTGGATCATCTGGGCGCCGTCCTTGGAATTCATCTGCCCGGAGACGATTTCCACCGACACGTCGTTGACGACACGGCCGACCGCGGCACCCAGATCCTGGTCGAAATAGTTCTGATGCCAGGTCGAACCGGCCAGCTGTTTTGCCGATTCGGCAAGCAGCGGGTTGGTGACGCCGTCGCCGGCGCCGACGGCAACGGGCAGAAGCATGCCGGCCTTGGCCATCGCCCGCTCATTGTCCGCATTCGTCAGGAAGGCGAGGAAATCGAGCGCTTCCTTGGATGCCTTCTTGGTAACGGCCCAACCGTTCAGACCGCCGAGCGTATCGGTCGGCTTGCCGGCGCCGCCATCAACCGCCGGGAAGGCGAAACGGCCGATATTTTCGGGTGCGAGACCCTTGCCGTCGCCGGCATTCTTGCGCTGGTTGGCCTCGGTATTTTCAAAGCCGAGGATGATTGCAGCCTTGCCGTCGCCGAAAACGCCGAGCGCCTGCGGCCAGGTCGAGCCGAGGTAGCCGGGCTGGAACGGTTCGAGCTTTCCAAGCTCGGCGAGATCGTCGCCGGCCTTGATGATCGCGGGATCGACGAAACCTTCGCCCTGGCCGGTCTTTGCCGCTTCGAAGACCTTCTGTCCGCCTTCTCGCATGACGAGATAGCTCCAGTAGAAGTGGATCGGCCATTTCTCACCGCCGCCGCCGGCGATCGGCACGATGCCGGCTGCCTTGATCTTCTTCACCGTGTCGAGAAAATCAGCCCAGTTCTTGATGTCCTCGGCCTTCACGCCGGCCTTGGCAAAGAGCTCCTTGTTGTAGAAGAAGCTGACGAGACCGACCTTATAGGGAATAGCCCAGGTCTTGCCCTCGAATGTCAGGCCGCTGACCGAAGCCGGGCTATAGGCGCCGCGCAATTTGCCGCCATCGGCATCCAGCGCCGGTGTCACATCCTGGAGGGCGCCGGTCTCGGACTGCTGCTTCAAGACGCCACCGCCCCAGCTGAAAAAGAAATCCGGCACGTCGTCGGATTGCAGCAATGTCGGAAGCTTGGCCTTGAAGGCCTCGTTTTCGAGAAACTGCATCTGGATATCGACGTCGGGATGCTGAGCTTCGTATTTCTTGACGATGTCTTCCCAGGCCGCGACATATTTCGGGTCGAGCTCGAGATGCAGCCACTTGACCACCGTCGCCGCCGAAGCGGCACCTGCTCCGGCCAGCAACATGCCGGCAGCCGCGGCCATGGATGCGATGCGCCTGCTGCCAAAAGCGGCGCGATTGAAGCTAAAAGTCATGATTCTTCCTCCCAGGGGTCCTGTCCTCACAATTTTTCCCCTATGCGGATTAATTCAACGGAGCTTACGCATATTGTCAACCCAATGCCTCTATTTTTATCAAATGCGCTTGACAGGACCACTGAATTCCCTGCTATTTATTTCGTAACCCGTTAAAAATATTTGGGTTCCGCCCCAACGAAACGCTCGCCTGGCTAGTTCCCATGAAGACCGCAGATCCCGAATTAATGCGCGCGATCAATCGCTTGAACGTGCTCGATACCATCAGGCGCCATGGTCCGATCTCGCGGATAGAGATCAGCGAGCGTACCGAACTCTCCACCACGACCGTCTCGGCCATCACCGCCTCATTGCTCGACGACGGGCTGATCCTGCCGCGTCACGAAGGCGATATCCGCAATGAGGCCGTGCGCGGACGGCCGCGGGTCATGCTGGAGCTCAATCCCGATGCCGCCCGCGTGGTCGGCGCCAAGATCGCCGCCAACAGGATGGTCTTCGTCGTCACCAATTTCCGCGGCGATGTGCTGTCGAAGCTCGCCTTGCCGATCCGCATCGACCGGCAGCCGATCGGCGTCATCGCCGATCTGGTCGAGGACGGAGTCAGGCGCTGCGTCGTCGATGCCGGGCTTTCGCTTGAAGATGTCGACAGCGTCTGCCTCGGCTTTCCCGGCGTCATCGAGCACCGCACCGGCTATATCAGAAGCAGCCCGATCTTTCGCGACACCAATGTCGATTTCGCCGCCGAGATGTCGACGCGGCTGGCAACACCGACCATTGTCGAAAGCGACGCCCACGCCATCACGCTTGGCCATCACTGGTTCGGAAAGGCGCGCGATCTTGAGGATATGGTATTGATTTCGCTGGAACAGACGCTGGGACTTGGCGTCCTGCACGGCAACAGCCTGTTTCGCGGCGCCGGCGGCCTCAGCCACAATCTCGGCGACCTCGTGCTCGGCATGGGGCCGAACGGCGTCGTCCGACTTTTCAGCCAGGCCGGCGAAAGCGCGATCCTCGGCGAACAGCAGGCTGATGGGCGTTTTGCCGAAGCCATCCGCCTCGGCCGCGGCATGAACCATGCCCAGGCGCTGATCAAGGCCGATGACGACCGGCTGATCAGTGCCGCGATCCGCGCCGGCGAAGCGGTGGGTTTGACCATTGCCAACATCGTCACGCTGTTTGCGCCGCCGCGGGTCATCCTGGTCGGATCGAGCCTGGCGCTCGGCGAACCCTTTCTCAACAGCCTGCGCGATGCCTATACGCTCGCCATTCCGCCATCGCTGCGCGGCGTGAGCGAACTCGTCTTCGACGATTCGACCGATGATTTCTGGGCGCAGGGTGCGGCAGCGGTGGCGCTCTACGAGCTTTACGAATCGCCCTGGAGCACGACGGGGCCGGCGCTCTGACGGGCGGCACAATCAAAATCAATGGCACGATCAATGGAGGAATTCATGGACAAGGTCGGTATCGGCATCATCGGATGCGGCAATATTTCAGGCGCCTATCTCACGGCGATGGCATCCTTTCCCATCCTCGACATCCGCGGCGTCGCCGACCTCAACCGGGAGCTGGCGGAAGCAAAGGCTGCGGAATTCAACGTTCCCGTCAAGACCGTCGAGGAGCTTTTCGCCGATCCCAAGGTTGAAATCATCGTCAACCTGACGATCCCAAAGGCCCATGTCGCCGTGGCGCTGCAGGCGCTCGATGCCGGCAAGCATACCTATTCGGAAAAGCCGCTCGGGATTAATTTCGCGGAAGGGAAAAAATTGGCGGAAGCCGCCAAGGCGAGGAATCTCCGCATCGGCGCTGCCCCCGACACCTTCCTCGGCGGCGGCCACCAGACGGCGCGTGGCTTGATCGACCAAGGCGTCATCGGCCAGCCGGTCGGCGGCTCGGCAACCTTCATGTGCCCGGGCCATGAGCGCTGGCATCCGAACCCGGCCTTCTATTACGAAGTCGGCGGCGGGCCGATGCTCGATATGGGGCCTTACTACATCACCGATCTCGTCAATCTTCTCGGGCCGGTTGCGCAGGTTGCAGGCTTTGCGACGACGCCGCGGGCCGAGCGGCTGATCACCAGCGAACCGCGAAACGGCGAACGCATTCCCGTGCATGTGCCGACCCATGTCGCCGGCATGATGGCCTTTGCCAACGGCGCCGTCGTCCAGATCGCCATGAGCTTCGATGTAGCCGGCCACAAGCATGTGCCGCTGGAAGTCTACGGAACCGAGGGCACGCTGATCGTTCCCGATCCCAACAGGTTCGGCGGCCCGGTGGAATATCTGAAGAAGGGCGGTCCGTTCGAGGACCAGCCGGTCACAGCACCCTATGCCGACGGCAATTATCGCTCGCTCGGCGTTGCCGACATGGCGCATGCGATCCGCTCCAACCGGCCGCACCGCGCCAATGGCGATCTGGCGCTGCATGTGCTCGAAGTCATGGAAGCATTCCACACCGCCGCCGCGACCGGCCGGACGGTCGCGATCACCACGGCAACGGAGCGCCCTGCCCCGCTGTCCGATTCCATCGTCGACGGACGGTTGGCGAAATAAGTTTCAGGAGGAAAGACTATGCGTGAAGCACTGATCGTTTGGGGCGGCTGGAGCGGGCATGAGCCGCAGGAGTGCGCCGAAATCATCAAGACCATGCTCGAGGAGGACGGCTTCAAGGTCTATCTCGAGCACGGCACCGAGGCGCTTGCCGACCCTTCCGTTCATGATCTCAGCCTCGTCGTACCCATCATGACGATGTCGAAGATCGAGAAGGAGGAGGTCAAGAACCTCGCGACCGCGATCGAAAGCGGCGTCGGTATCGCCGGCTATCACGGCGGCGCGGGCGACGCCTTCCGCGACTCCGTCGACTATCAGTTCATCATCGGCGGCCAGTGGGTGGCTCACCCCGGCAACATCATCGACTATACCGTCAACATCACCCGTCCCGACGATCCGCTCATGGAGGGTATTGCCGATTTCCCATATACCTCAGAGCAATATTACATGCATGTCGACCCGTCGAACGAGGTTCTGGCGACGACCAAGTTCACCGGCGAACACGCCTACTGGATCGACGGCGTCGTCATGCCCGTCGTCTGGAAGCGGAAATACGGCAAGGGCCGCGTCTTCTATTCCTCGCTCGGCCATCAGGCCAAGGAATTCGACGTTCCCCAGATGAAGACCATCTTCCGCCGCGGCGCCAACTGGGCGGCGCGGTAAGGTGAGGCTGTCTGGTTCGTGCGGATCCAAGAAAGGCCCCTAAACTGCGGCCCGCGCCAGCGACGAAAGGCGAGCGCTTGCTCGCTGTAACCGTTCTACGGATTATTACGATGGAGGTTATCGCAAGCAGCGCGGCATCTTAGCCCCTCCCCCTTGTGGGGAGGGGTTCTGGCTGGTCTCAGCCGATGATCAATGCCGTCCCGTAGAGCCCCAGCGCAAAAATCGTATGGGCGAGAAGGTTGAAGCACCGGACCTTGTTCGGGGTCGGATGTTTGGAGGCGGCCCAGCCGATGCCGAGGCCGGGCTGCAACAGGAACCACCCTGCCCCGACGGTGACGATACCGAAGATCCAGGCGGGAAGAAATGTCGGGGCCGCCAGCCAGGCCGAGCCCATGATGATGGCGAAGATCACCCCATAGAGGATGCCGACGGCGTAGTGGCTGATCCAGCCGAGCGCCAGCTCATGGGCATAGGGCTCGGCGTCGGCGATGCTCTCGTGAAAAACCTTGCCGCGGCCGAGATGCCAGAACCAGCGACCCACAGGTGCCCAGTTTGGGGCCGCCTGGCCGAGCTGGGTGAGCACGATTGCCCAGAGGTCCATCAGGATTGTTGCGCCGGCGCCGAGCGCCAGACCACGCAATAGAATATCGAACATCGGGAATCACCGGAAAACGTTGCGAATGCAGGACGCTACCAAACCATTGCGGGCGCGCCTGCGCAAGGCTGCCACCAGTTCATCGCCTCAACTCCAGTTTTTCCCCGGAGGAGGGTCCCTGCCCTCGTCGGCGCTCGGTCATCCGCAAA
>NZ_VSZV01000268.1:0-12943 GCF_008919455.1 Rhizobium sp. PEPV16 | reverse complement strand
GCTCCTGACAGCAATGCGGCGCGCCTGGAAGCTATTCATTTAATACATCAAGGATGATTGCAGATTGACAGTGGCGTGGCGGTCGTGATTGACCCGCCGAGACTGAACAATTCGAATTTATATCTATCTTCACGGCGTGGATGCGACATGACTTTCGTGGAATCGCAAGGGGACAGAAAGTATCGGACCAGCAAGCGAGTGGGCGGGCTCGTTGAATGCTCGTCGCTGCAGGTCGAGCTCAGGCGTTTCGATCCGGGCTGGCAAGTCGACCTTACACTCGAATGCACGGAAATAGCCGTCCTGCTCTCGGGTCAGTCGAAGATCAGGTGGACCGGTGACGGTCACAGGCAGGAGGCCATCGCTCGCCCCGGTGTCGCCTGGATATGTCCGGCGGGTGTCCATGAGAGCGATGTAGAAATCATCGGCACCATGCCCGAGTCCCTGCACATCTTCCTGCCGCCGTCGCTCGTCGGTGAGAGCGCGCTTTCGAACTTTGACATCGACCCGGCCAAGGTGCAGCTCGCCTATGCGGGCGGCGTCCCCGATCCCATGGTGCTGCATATCGGCCAACTCTTTCGCGGTTTGTTGAACAGAAGCCTGGAGCCGACCGATCGACTCTTCCTCGACGGCGTTCAGATGGCGCTGGTGGCGCACCTGCTCGGCACCTATTCGTCTGGTCGGTGGCATCCTGCCGTGCGGGTCCCGACCATCGATCCAAAAAGGCTGCAACGCGTCTTCGATTTCATCGAAGCCCGCATCGCCGCAGAGATCTCGCTGAATGACCTTGCTGCCGAGGCCTGCCTTAGCCCCTTTCATTTTGCCCGTATGTTTCGCAAGGCCACCGGCCTGACCCCGCATCGCTACGTCACCGAGCGACGGATCGAGGCGGCCAAGGAAAAGCTGCGGCTTGCGGGATCCTCGCTCGTGGAGATCGCGCTCGATACCGGCTTCGGCTCGCAGGCGAATTTCACGCGCGTCTTCCGCAAGATGACCGGCTTGACGCCCGGCCAATACCGCGCACTCGTCACCGGTTAGCGGTTTCCGCCTGTCGGACAGAGTTCGACGTTTGTGCACGCACGCCGGAGCGCAAGATTTGCGCATAGCGCAGCAAGAGCTGAAAATACCGCAAAACCATTTCCGGCCTACACCTGTCTCATCGAACGGGGAGCACTCATCCTCGAACGAAAAAGGAGGCAGGGAGATGATTACCATTGACGAAGCGCGCAAGATCATCGCCGCAGGCGAGGCGCGGGCTAAAGAAATCGGCGTGCCGGTCAATATCACGGTCCTGGACGCCGGAGCCCATCTCAAGGCGTTCAGCCGAATGGACGGCGCCGTGCTCGGCTCGATCGACCTTGCTATGGGCAAAGCCCGGACGGCCGTATTGTTTCAAACCACAAGCGAGGCCGTCTGGGAATATTGCAAGCCCGGCGCTCCCGCCCATGCCCTCGAATTATCCAACGGCGGCCTGGCTCCCTTTCCCGGTGGCATCTCGCTTTTTGCCCACGACGGCACGGTGATCGGCGCCGTTGGCGTTTCCGGCGGAGCGGTTCCGCAGGATCTGGAAATCGCGCAGGCAGCCGCTGCAGCCGTCGCGTGACGTGCCAACCCTTGCTTTTGACCAACCCTAAAGTATCGAAAGGAATGTCGCATGACCAAGACCATTTTGATCACTGGTGCAGGCTCCGGCTTCGGCAAGGCTGCCGCCATTGGCATGGCCAAGAAGGGCCACAGCATTATCGCGACCACACAGGTTTCGTCGCAGGTCACGCCGCTGCGTGAGGAGGTCTCCGCCCTCGGACTGAAGAACGTTCGAGTCGAGCGTCTCGACCTCACCGACGCCTATGACATCAAGCAGGCGCAGGGCTGGGACTTTGACGTGCTCTGGAACAATGCCGGCATGGGCGAAGCCGGTCCGGTTTGGGAAATCCCGATCGAGCTCGTTCGCAAGAACTACGAAGTCAATGTCTTCCTGCCGCTGGTGCTGACCCAGGGCGTCGTCCAGAAATGGGTGCGCGAACGCAAGAAGGGCAAGGTTGTTTTTACGTCCTCTATGGGCGGCCTCTTCACTCCGGCCAACTGGGGCACCTATGTCTCCACCAAGCACGCTTTGGAATCGATCGCCGAAGCGCTGCAGCAGGAACTCGCCCCGTACGGCATCAAGATCCAGACGATCAATCCGGGCGCCTACTACACCGGCTACAATGAGACCATGGCCGACAATCCGTTCCGCTGGCTGGACGACAGCAAGAACTTCACCAAGCGCGCAGATCTGCGCAAGGGCTTCGACGATTTCTTCGCCACCCCCGAAGGTAAGATGGACCCGAAGGAAATGATCGACCGTATGATCGACGTCGTCCCGGCCGACACCGGCAGGTTCCGCAACGTGGTTCCGAAGGTCGTCGAGGACATGCTGAAGGAGCATCAGCTGAAAGCCTGGGAAAACCAGATCTAAGCAGAATTTTTGGCGGCGAGCTCTGCAAGTGACACCCGGCCAGCGGTGTCGCGCCACCAAACCGATCCTTGGAGGAAACCATGTCCATCATCGCAACCGCAACTGTCCGCAGCCCGGCACCCTTTGTCCGCCGCATCTTCAACGCTGCCCTCGGCATCGCCGCCACCATACTGGCTCTGGGTGGGATGGAAGTGCGTGCCGCACCGCACGCGCTGACCGAAACCGAGCGCCGCAACAAAGCAGCCGTCGAGGCTGGATTCGAAGCTTGGGCGGCCGGCACAGGCAGTCCTTATGACCTCCTCGCTGACGACGCCCGCTGGACGATCGAGGGCTATTCGCTGGCATCGAAGACCTATCCCAGTCGCGAGGCATTCTTGCGCGAGGTGATCCGCCCGTTTAACGCCCGCATGAAGGCGCCGCTGAAGCCCGCGATCCGCAACGTCTATGTTGACGGCGACACTGTGATCGTCTTTTTCGACGCCCGCGGCATCGCTCGCGACGGGGAGCCCTACGCCAACACCTATGCCTGGTTTCTCGACATGCGCGACGGCCGTATCGTCCGCGCCTCGGCCTTCTTCGATTCGGTCGTGTTCAACGCTTTCTGGACCCGCGTGACGCCGGCCGACTAGCCAGAACCAAACTTGCCGTTCCAAAGTCACGGCGCGGACATGCTGATGGCCGCAAGCCGGCTTCCCAGGATGGAGGGCAGATCAGGGTGGCAGGTGGCTGATACCTGTTCCAGCTCCGTCATTTGACCGGCTCGGCATCCTTGACGAAGGTCGGCCGTTCAAAGGGCGTCGCGCTGGTATCGCGGCGCCCATACGCATCCGCCGACCGGTGGACAGGGTCTGAATACCAGCGTTCAGGTCGCCTATAATCTCGGATGGAAACTGGCTGCGGTCACTGCCGGCGCCCCTGACGCGCTGCTCGACAGCTATGAGGAAGAGCGCCGCCCGGTCGCCGCCGCCGTGCTCGGTCTGGCGACCAATCTTCTCGACGCCATGAAGCGAGGCGATATGCGCCGCGGCGTCATCGGCGCGACTGAAAAGACGCGCTGCTGGAGCCGGTTTCGGAAAAAATCGCCGCGATGGCCGGCGCGCCGGAGAAGCGGTCGACGCGGGTTTCAAGGCGACCGCCCGGATCTCACCGTTCTACCGTAGCGTGTCGGTGGGAGCTGTCCTGCTGACCCCGACTTGCAATCAAGGATTTCCAGTGAGCTTTTTCCCAGCCCAGGTTCCGATCAACATCGTCATAAACCGTTCGGCCGCCGGAGACAGCGTTCCTCCGCGGCGGCGGACGATGCCGATTGTACGGGATATTTCCGGGTTTCGGATTGGTCTGGTAACTAGGAACGGATGATCCTCCTGGGGGGTCGCGAGCTTTGGCAGAACGGAAATTCCCAATCCAGCTTCGACAAGACCGAGCGACGTCGAAAGATGGGTCACCTCATAGGACCATCGCAATTTCAGGTTGGATTTGGCCAATGCGGCGTCGAGAAGCGTTCGGTTGCCGCTGGAACGATGAACCGTGATAAGCTGATAGGGTGTTAGATCTCCCCATTCCAGTTCATCTCTCAATGCTAACGGATGGTCATTGCGAGCCGCAAGAACGAACGGATCCTCGATCAGCCGCTCGAAGACGAGGTCGGGATCGGATAATCCCATAATATTGATACCGAACTCGACTTCCCCTCGCGCAACGGCTTGCAAACCGTCGGTCGCCGGCAAGTCGAGAATCCGAAACCGGATGTGGGGATATTCAACACTGAACTGCTTGATGACCGTCGGAAGAAAATAAAACGCGGCCGTCGGCAGACACGCGATCGTAACGAGCCCGCTGCGCTGTGATCCGGCATCGCGAACCGCAAAAAGCGATGTATCGAATTCTTCCAGCATGCGTCTCACCAAGGGGATGAGTTCAGCCCCCAAAGCGGTGGTGGAAACATGCCGTGTCGTTCGTTCAAGCAGCGGCGCGCCTATGGCGAGTTCCAGCTTTTGAATTCGTCGGCTGAGGGCCGGTTGGGACAGGTTGAGCAGTTCAGCCGAGCGGTGGAAGTTTTCCAACTCCACGACCGCCAGAAAGGCCCGCAAATCCAAAATTTCGCAATTAATGCTCACAACGCATCATTCCTTCTATTATTCGCATTTCACAAATTAATTAACTTTCCCCAAAATGCAATAACGAAGCCGATTGATACGAAAAACACATTGGTAGTGGAAGCGACGATGAACGACCTGATCTCCATACCCTGTGTTCTCATGCGGGGCGGAACCTCGAAGGGGCCGTTCTTCCTGTCGTCGGATCTCCCTTGCGACAAAGCCGAGCGGGACGCGATACTCCTATCCATCATGGGTTCCGGGCACCCTCTCCAGATCGACGGGATCGGTGGCGGCAATCCCGTGACGAGCAAAGTTGCTATTGTCGGACCGTCCAGTGTAGAAGGCGCGGATATCGATTATCTTTTTGCACAGGTCCGCATCGATCAGCAGTTGGTCGACACCTCGCCAAATTGCGGAAACATGCTGGCAGCTGTCGGACCGTTCGCCATTGAGGCTGGTCTGGTGAAGACGACAAGCCCAGTCACCCGTGTCAAAATTCATAACGTCAACACCGGCAAGCTGATTGAGGCCGAGGTTCCAACGCCGGATGGCCAGGTCGCTTATCTCGGCGACGCCGCGATTGACGGCGTCCCAGGATTGGCAGCCCCGATCGCCCTGACTTTCATGGATGCTGCCGGCGCTCGCACCGGCACGCTTTTCCCGACCGGCAATCCGCACGACACAATCGACGGCATCGACGTAACCTGTATCGACTGTGCAATGCCGATGATGCTCGTCGCTGCCGAAGCATTTGGGATCAGCGGTTATGAATCGGCAGCAGAACTCAATGGCAACGCCGTATTGTTGCAGCGCGTTGAGCGTCTGCGATTGGAAGCGGGCCGGCTCATGGGCATGGGCGATGTCAGCAGTCAGGTGACGCCGAAGCCGGTGTTGATCTGCAGACCCAGAAATGGCGGACACCTGAGCGTCCGCTATTTCATGCCGCTGCAATGTCACCCGTCGCTCGCGACAACCGGTGCCGTGGGTATCGCGACCGCCTGTATCAACGAAGGCACCATTGCCTCGTCGCTGATCGGCAAGCAATCGCCACCAACTACACTTGTTTTGGAACATCCAAGCGGTCGCCTGGACGTGAAACTGGATACCCGCGACGGCAAGACCGTTGCGGGAATACTGAGAACGGCCCGGCGGCTCTTTGAGGGCCAGGTCTTTGCAAAACCGCTCGGCAGGATCGTTCGCGCGGCGTAACTTGAAGTGGCCACCGGGAGGGTGCCACATAATTTATCAGTGGAGGAATATCATGCGTAAACTCATGCTCGCGCTCGCGGCAACCGTTGCTTTTGCAGGAACGGCGCTTGCCGAACCGGTCCGCATCAGTGTCGGATCCTACAATCTCAACAACTTGCCCTTTCCCGTGGCCGCCGGCCTCGGCCTTTATGAAAAGGAAGGTTTGGAAGTAACCGTCGAGAATTTTGCATCCGGCGGCTCCAAGACCCTTCAGGCGCTCGTTGCCGGTTCCACGGATATTGCCGTCGGCTTCTACGACCACACCATCCAGATGCAGTCGCAGAACAAGGCCGTTGTCGGCTTCGTGCAGCTGGCCCGCAATTCCGGTCTCGTGCTTGCCGGTGGAAAGAACACCACTTTCGATCCGGCCAAGCCTGACACGGTCAAGGGTGCGAAAATCGGTATCACCGCACCTGGCTCATCATCAGACTTCTTCGTGCGCTATTATCTGCAGCGCCACAACCTATCGGCCGATGACGTGTCGCTGATCGGCGTCGGATCCGGGTCGGCTGCCGTTGCGGCGCTGGAACAGGGTAAGGTCGACCTTCTGGTCAACTATGATCCGGCCGCGACCTTCATCGAAGCAAAGGGTGTCGGGAAGATCCTCATCGACGCCCGCAGCGATGAGGGGGCGAAGGAGATCTACGGCGGAATCTACCCGACCTCGGTTCTCTACGCGACTCAGGCCTATATCGACGAAAACCCGGAAACCATCCAGAAAGTCACCAATGCGACCGTTAAGGCCCTGGAGTGGATGAAGAATCACAGCGCCGAAGAGATCGTCGAAAAACTGCCGAAGGAATTCGTCTCCGGCGACAAGGAGACCTACGTGAAGGCCGTCGAAAATGCCAAACCGATCTTCTCGGTCGACGGCAAGTTCAGCGAGACCGACACTCAGACACCGCTCGCCGTCCTGAAAAGCTTCAACGAAAAGGTTGCTGCCGCGACCATCGATCTTTCCAAAACCTACACGAACGCCTTCGTGGACAAGGTCACGGACAAGACCATCAACTGACTCTAGGAGGAGGCCATGGCATTGGCTGTCGTAAAACCCATGTCCGTCCCAACGGGCAAACACAATAAAAGGCCAATGGTATCGATTGACGCGGTCACGATGTCATTCGGCTCCTATGTCGCAGTGCAGGACGTGAACCTGACAGTTGCCGATGGCGAGTTTCTCGCCATCGTCGGCCCGACGGGCTGTGGCAAAAGTACCGTGCTCAACGCCATTGCCGGTCTTCTGAGGCCTGCCAGCGGCACGGTGACGATCGACGGCGCTCCGGTTAAAGGTGTCCAGAACGATATCGGCTATCTTTTCCAGCAGGATGCCCTGCTGCCCTGGAAGACATCGATCGAGAATGTCGAACTGGGACTGCTATTCAAAGGTGTGCCGAGCGCAGAGCGGCGCGAGCGGTCGATGAACTGGCTTGCCAAGGTCGGACTTAAAGGGTTCGAGCATCGCTATCCGCATCAGCTTTCCGGTGGCCAGCGCAAGCGTGTCCAGATGGCGCAGGCCCTGATTGCCGGCCCCAAAGTCATCCTGATGGACGAGCCCTTTTCGGCCCTCGATATTCACACGCGGCACCTCATGCAAAACGAACTGCTGCGTCTTTGGCAGGAAGAGCGCAGGGCCGTGGTGATGATCACGCATGACCTGGAGGAAGCCATTGCCCTTGGCGACCGTGTTGCAATTCTGGCAGCCGGTCCTCGTTCACGGGTCATCGAAAGCTTCCCGGTGGAACTCGAGCGCCCCCGCGACGTCGCGGAAATCAAACTCGATCCCCGCTTTATGGATCTGTACCGCAATATCTGGGCGAGCCTGCGCGGCGAAGTGGAGAAAAGCTATGAACGTCGTGACTGAACGCATCATCCAGCTGTGTCTGCTGGTTCTTATTCTTGGAGGCTGGCAGCTCGGCGTCACCCTCGGCGTCATCGATGTTTTCTTCTTCCCGGCGCCCCTTGATATCTTCAACCAGATTATAACCTGGGTTGTTGATCCGGGCTTCTACAAGCACATCTCGATCACCCTGACTGAGACCGTGCTCGGCTACATCATCGGCACGGGTCTCGGTGTCGCCGCCGGTGTCTGGCTCGGTCTCAGCCGTAGCGCGGCGCGCATTCTCGACCCGTTCATCAAGGCACTCAATGCCATTCCCCGCGTCGTTCTCGCGCCAATCTTCGTTCTTTGGCTCGGCCTGGGTCTCTGGTCCAAAGTGGCACTAGCGGTCACGCTTGTCTTCTTCATCACCTTTTTCAATGCCATGCAGGGTGTGCGCGAAGTCAATCCCGTTGTTCTTGCCAATGCGAAAATCCTCGGTGCCAAGCGGTCGGATCTGCTGCGTCATGTCTACTTCCCCGCCGCTGCCAGCTGGATCCTGTCGTCACTGCGCACCTCGGTAGGGTTTGCAGTGGTCGGCGCGATCATTGGGGAATATCTCGGCGCGTCGGCAGGACTTGGCTACCTCATCGCCCAGGCGGAAGGCAACTTCGATGCTGTCGGCGTATTCGCCGGTATCATCATCCTGGCGATCTTCGTCCTGATCATCGACAGGATTCTCGATGTGGTCGAAAGCAAGGTCATCAAATGGCGGCCGAACGCCGCCGAAGAGCGCCCGGCATGACGCAATGGAGGCTGGCTGACGCCGGCCTCCATTTTTAATGATCGCCACAAGAATGGAGAATGAGGGATGTTTGGCCGAAACCGCAACCGATATCGCCACCCCTCGCCTTCGCCGTTCTTTGCACTGACGGTCGCCGCGGCGCTCTCCGTGCACCTCCCGCAGCAACGCCAGGGCATCGTCATGGGGGCAACGCAGCCGCCTGTCGTCGTCACCGACATCGTCACACCGGTCCTTGCCGGCGTCATTCTCGGGCAGAGCTTGTATGGCGAATGGATCGGCGCCGTGGTGGCGATCTCACTGGTCGGAGCCGTCATCGCCCGCAGCCTGCTCCCCGCAATCGATCCGGAGACGAGCGCTGCCGGCGGCTGACGCCTCCTGCCGGGTCCGGATCGCCTCAGTTTCAGAGGGCGTCGCGCTCGTATCGCGGCGCCCATCCGCGGGCCATCCCGCGGCTCATCACTCTTTCCGCCAGTGCCAGTTGCTGGCGGAGATGTTTGCAGTCATCGAGCAGCGAGCGTATCGCCGCCTTGGCATTGTCGTCATGCCAGGCAAGCACGGCTTCGACTTCCCAGGCTTGATCGGGCCAGGTTTGATCCGGCCAGGCTTGACCAGGTCCAGTTTGTGCGGGGCGTGCCCGATGGGGTTCCAAGGCTTTTGCCGGCTGCATCAGTTCAGCGCCAACGGCAATTGAACGGGGCGCGGCAATGGCGGCAGCGGCCGGCTGAGTTCGACCTTTCTCTGCCAGGCGGCACGCCGCTGTTGATCCCGCTCGCGGGCTGCGCGGGACGCTTCGACAAGCGCGAGGGCGTTGGCGATCACCTGTTCCGTATGCGTCATGATCATCTCCAATGTTCCTGTTTTGTTCTAAGTTAGAACTTCGGCAGGAAAAGTCAAGCGTCGGGTCGATATGGCTTTGAGGAATAGGTGTGGAAGTGCGGAGAGTATTCAGTCCGCCGCTTCTATGACGGCAATGCCCGCCTCCTGGGCCGCCCTGATGAAGGCCGCCCGCACATGTTCCGGTGGGAGATCGCCGATAATCGCATCTAGGCACGACTTGACGGCCTCGAAATATTCTTCGCCGTCGTCTACCGGCCAATCGCGCAGGAGCGTGCGCGCGGCGTCCCACACAGAGTTAATAACGGCATAATGCCCGAGCCCCATTGAGGCCAAGCCAACCGGTCGAAAATGTGCCGTCTGTTTCACTTTGCTACAGCTTTTCCCAATTTCGGTGGAGCTTATGGGTACGATGCAATTTGCATGCCGTTGGTAGGCCGCGTCACCAGCCGAAGTGCGGCTTCACGGGATTTGATCTTGGTCAGCGATGCTCGCAGTGTAGACGCTCCCCTTCGTCCACTCCAGATCCCTGCAGCCGGCCCGGTTTGAGAACACGGAGCTTGAACTGGGGCCCTCCGATCAGTCTTTAAGCGAGCGATTATGGTAAATATCGGGCTCCCAGTCCCGCGCCTGCTGATTACGTCTCAGTCTTTCCTTTTATACTCTATAAGAATTACAGCAACTCATATGCTTTGCCCGACGCCGGACGCTCTCTAATCATTAATGGATTGTACCAGAGGTGGACGGAGTTTCATCCGGGTCGTACAATCCAAATCTATCTGCACGCGGATCTGGGAGGAGCGCGATGCCTATTTTCATGGACCGGCACTTTCTTGAAGGAACCACAGCTGCCGACGTTGCCCGGGCGCATCGCATGGATCTCGATATTCAGGACAAGTATGGCGTCAAGTTCCTGACCTACTGGTTCGATCAGCGGCGCGGGACCGCCTTTTGCCTCGTGGATGCGCCGGATGCGGAGACTGCGCAATGTGTGCATCGCGAGGCCCATGGCTTCGTCGCCGGCGAGATCGTCGAGGTTGCCTTGTCGGCGGTCGAGGCTTTTCTTGGCCGAATTCATGACCCTGAGCCGGCCCCTGGCCAGTCGTCCAGCGACGTCGATCCCGGTCACCGGGCAATCCTCTTTACCGACATCGTCGGATCGACAGCAATGACATCGCGCCTCGGCGACCGCATTGCGACCGAAATGGTCAGAGCCCATGACGCTATCGTGCGCAGATGCCTCAGCCAGAATTCAGGCCGAGAAGTGAAACACACCGGCGACGGCATCATGGCGGCCTTCGCCGCGACAACGGCAGCGGTCGCATGCGCCATGGCGATCCAGCGGGAATTCGAGCGTTACAACGGCGGAAACACCGAGCCTATCCATATCCGCATCGGAGTGGATTGCGGCGAGCCGGTCGAGGACAGCAACGACCTCTTCGGCTCGACCGTGCAACTTGCCGCGCGTCTCTGCGCGGCAGCCTCCAGCGACCAGATCCTCGTCTCGGAGAATATCTTTCGGGAATATGGCGCCGCCGATCTCTTCGCTCACGCGACGCGCCGACGGTTCAAGGGATTTTCGAAGCCTATGCTGGTCTTTCGATGCGACTGGGCGAGTGCGGGCGTAAACTAATATCTGCTGGATCCGACATCCAAATAGCGGCTGCCTCTTGGCAGGGCTTGCCGCGGCGTTTTGTGGCCAAGAAATAGGCGATCATCCGATCAGCAGATATCGAAACCAGAACGCGCCGCAACTGATGTCACGGCGCGCCCTCGCCTGCCATGCAGGCGGCCCCCCCAACAGCCATATCTGATTAAGCATTACCAATTTGATGATTCATCAGTCCGTCGAACCTGGGACCACCCTCGACCTTGGCAAGCACGCCCGACATCTTCAGAAAGCGCCGGAAATTCTCGCGCGCAGCGCTCAGCGGGAAACGCCCGTTGGCCGTATCTCTGCACGCCTTCAACAGCGTTTCATATGCCAAACCCCGTTTGTCCTCCGGCCACCCGTCCAGAACATCGAAGATTTCATCGAGGCACGTGACCTCATCGATGAAATGTTGACGATGAAGCAGAATCGGATCAAACCGAGTTGACGACATAGTATCCTCCCATTTATATTACTTTTTTATGGTGTAATTTTACTCAAAAACCGCAATCTGTTCAAGTCGAAATCGCGCCAGCTTGACTATTAACGTCGCGAAACTACTTCCATAGCGACGGAATAGCCCGATCAGCTTAGACTTACGTGAATTTAATCATCGGCTGAGGCCACGACGCATCACGATTATAGATTGATTGATCAATCGCGCGAATGTTTCGGTTCAGGTGAGCGTGATCTAGCGGGCCAGAAGTTTTCGTATAGGCTCGCGTTGGCATGGTAGATTGCGACCATGACAAGCTTGTGAGGAGACGTTCAGATGAACCGATTTTTTCCATTGGTAGCGGCGGTGCTGATCGGTGTGTCCGCGTTCACGTCTTCCTGCACGTCGCCTGCAAGGCAGGATCACCAGGATTTTCAATATCAGCGGGATACATCGATAAACCCGGCATGCGCGGGCGGATTCAGACCCGGCAATGCTCGCTCGTGCAGCTATTGAAAGGCATAGAGGCGGAAATTTCGCCGGAGGCGGCATGATACGGCGATGCAAGTGATTGGGAACTCCAAGCCCTGCCTCACCGTTAAGTGATCGGGTCACAATGGCCCGACCTTCAACAGGAGAACGGTTTCCCATGAACAATTTGATCTGGATTGTCGGCGCTGTCGTTATCGTGCTCGCGATTTTGAGTTTCTTCGGCTTCCGCTGATTGCAGGCGTGCTGATGGCATGCGGCGGCTCAACCGCGTTTTATTCTCCCGGCGATCGTATGGACGAGAGAAGCCGGGGCACGCGCCTGGTTGAAAACACTTCATGAAGCGCGATTGACCCGCCCACGCCCCCTGACAGGTTTCGAGAAGGCCGAGCTGGCTTTTTCACGGAAGGAACTATCACAGCATCGGCCATACCGGCCAGTTGCCGCCCGACAAGCATCAGCCACTTGCCACCGGACATACGCGTTCCATATCGGAGAGCTTGAGCATTGGAGGAAAGGGAGACCGATAATCCTGCGATGTCTTATTCCTTTCAGTGCACTCGTTCTTGCGGGTTGCAGCGGTCAGCAGTCCGCGCTTAGTCCCGCCGGCGAGGAATCGGAGGCGGTCTATCGGCTGCTCGTCGTCATGGTTATTGGCGGCATTTCGATTTGGCTCGGCGTAACCCTCCTGTTCCTTCACGCTGCCCGCCATCGAAGGCAAGCATGGCCGGCGGAGAAGGCCGCCGCGCTCATTGCCTGGGGTGGCGTTGCTTTTCCGACTGTCGTCCTTCTGCTTTTGCTGGGCTACGCAGTCTGGCTGATGCCGGCGATACGGCCTTGGAACCCGCTTGCAGAAAAGGATGGGGCGATCGAAGTGACGGGAGAGCAGTTCTGGTGGCGCATTCGCTATCCGGCCGTCGGCGACCAGCCTGCTTTCGAGACTGCCAACGAAATTCGCCTGCCCGTCGGCCGACCGGCGACTTTTTCTCTCAAAGCAACCGACGTTATTCATTCCTTCTGGATTCCGGCGCTTGGCGGCAAGATGGACATGATTCCGGGCCGGACCAATTATCTCACGCTGACGCCAACGCGCACCGGCAGCTATCGTGC
>NZ_VSZV01000083.1:0-3263 GCF_008919455.1 Rhizobium sp. PEPV16 | reverse complement strand
CTCGAAGACCGGCACGCGACAGGGTCTGATCTCCCTGGAAGAATGTGGTGCGATCGTCACCGAAGGTTCGGGACACAGTCGCCTGCACAGGTTCAATCACGATTATTATCTGGCGCCGCAGATCAAGGCGCTGTTCGGCGCCGAATCCGTGAGATTCGAGAAGATGATCGATGCCGTACGTCTCAGCGCGGGAGAACAGACGCCGGATCTTTCGAGTCTCTTTGTCTACGGTAGTGTAGCAAGGGGTGAGGATCGCCTCGGCAGCGATCTGGATATCGGCCTTGTCGCCCGCCAGGAAGTCCTTGCGGGAATTGTCGAAAAGGTGAGAGAGAATCTCCGGCAGTCGTCAAGGTCGCTAGGCTTCTCTCCTTCGGTCGTCGGCTTGGACCTCGATGACGTTAGTCGCCTCGACCGCGATAGGGATCCTTGGTGGAACTCGGTGCTCGAAGACGCCATCGTCCTGCAGGGAGCACGCCCAGAGGATCTTGCGGCACGGGTCAGGGAGCGCGCGGATGGTTAGAACCGGGTCCACGAAGAAAAAGGACGGCACCTATGTTGCTGGACGGCTCGCCGTCGCTCGTGGCTTTCTCAAGGATGCTCGCAACAGCAATGCGGTCGCCGATCCCGGCGACATTGGAAACCCCTCGATATCCACCGTGATCAACTGTGCGATCGCCTACGCAGACGCGGTCACCGCCAAGTTTAAGGGCGAGATCAACCAAGGAGATCATCAGGCGATCGCCAAACTCCTTCGTGGCGCACTGGGCAACGAACTGCCCAACAGACAGGAAGCAAATCTCAAGACACTTCTCGAACAGACGGACGAAGTGCAGTACGGTTCGAGGGCGAAGACGCGCGATGACGCGTTACGCGCCCTTGAGCGCCTCGAAGAGTTCGCAGCCTGGGCCGAAGTCGTTCTTTCGAAATAACCGCCGTGGTGCCGGCATCGGCGATGCCAGTGGCGGTATACGGCTGGCCGACAATTGGCATGCGTCCGCCTGTCTTTGGCGCAGTCGCGACCCAATTTCTGATTTATCCGGCCAGCTCGCCGCCAAGCTCCAGCCGCCGCGTTATCCCGATACTCCTGAGGAATGTCTCGTCGTGGCTGACCACCAGCAGCGCGCCGTCATAGGCGCGCAGCCCTGCCTCGACCGCAGCGATCGAGTCGATGTCGAGATGATTGGTCGGCTCGTCGAGGATCAACAGCGGCGGCGGTGCCGAGCCGAGGACGCAGGCAAGGCCGGCGCGCAGCAATTGCCCGCCGCTCAGCGTCGACACGGTCTGCAGCGCCGCATCGGCCCTGAACATGAAGCGGGCAAGGGCGGCTCGGCAGGTATTTTCATCGGCAAGCGGATTGATCCGGCGAAAATTGTCGCGGATCGACGCCGACGGATCGAGCAGGCTGACCGTCTGATCGAGCATCGCGAAAGCGGTCATGACGCTAACCGTGCCGGCCCAGGGTTTCAGCGCGCCGGTAACAAGCGCCAGCAAGGTCGTCTTGCCCGAGCCGTTGCGGCCGGTGACGGCGATACGCTCCGGTCCCGTCACGTCGAAGGAGAGATCGCGGATGACGGGATCACCCGGCTGGTAGCCCGATGTCACGCCATCTATCTTCAGCACGATCTTGCTGGCGGGCAGCCCGGTCGGCGGTAGGGTGACCGACAAGGGCTGGAGGATCTCGATCTTCTCGCGCGCTGCCCTTGCCTCTTCCAGCGCCTGGGCGCGCCGGCGGTCGGCAAGACGGGCATTGTCGCCACCCGTCGTTTCGCTCCGCTCCTTCATGCCGCCGAGCATGATGCGCGGAATGCCGCCCTTGGCGGCCGTCTTTCGGCCCGCGCTGTCTCTGTGCGCCTGACGCTCCACCGTCGCCTGCGCCTTCCTCGCCACCTCTGCCATGCGTTTTCCGGCTTCAGTGAGATCGTGCTGTGCAGCCGCAAGTTCGAGCGCCTTGCGCTCGCGGAAATGGCTCCAGTTGCCGCCATAGCGCGTGGCACCGAGCGACGTCAGTTCAACGATCGCATCGACGCTTTCGAGCAGTTCCCGATCATGGCTGATGATGATGGCGCCGGCCCGCCAGTCTGACATCAGCGCGATCACCGCCTCGCGGCCTTCGCGATCGAGATTGTTGGTCGGTTCGTCGAGCAAAAGGAAATCCGGTTCGGTGAAAACAAGCGCGGCAAGCCCGGCACGGGTACGCTGCCCGCCAGAGAGTACCGCAAGTGGCGTCTCCGGCGGTGCGTTGAGCCCCGTCCGATTGAGCGCTGCGGCGATGCGCGCCTCCAGCATCCAGTCCGCCGATGCAAGCTCGTCGGCCGTTGCCTCGCCACATTCGGCGCGGCGAAGAATAGCGAGCGCATCGGTCACGCCGAAGAGATCGGCGATCGTTTCCTTGGGTGTCACCTGAACGTTCTGCCGCAGCACGCCGAGGCTGCCGCCGACGGATACCGTCCCGGAATGCGGCTGGATCTCGCCGGAGACGAGTTTGAGCAGCGTCGTCTTGCCGACGCCGTTGCGCCCGACGAGACCGGTACGCTCGGCCCCGAAACTCAGGTCAAGATTGGAAAAAAGCGGCCGCCCGTCAGGAGCGGACCATGAAATTTGGGAGAGGGTGATGGATGCAGGCATGGATATGGATTTCCCCGTTGGCAAGGCGAACTGGCGTTGCGATCGGGTTGAAATCCATTGCGGCACACATCCTGTTGAAATGGTCGATGGCAGGTAATTTAGGGAATAAAGGCTGCCCGTTCAAGAAGGGGAACGATCAGAGAAGGAGTGGGAAGTTGCCCCTCACCCTAACGCTCTCCCCGTAAACGGGGCGAGGGGACGTGCCTTGCGAGACGTCGGCGAGGAACGGAGAGGTTGCGGCTATTCCCCTTCGCCCCGTTTACGGGGAGAAGGTGTCGGCAGGCGGATGAGGGGCTTACAGCTCGCCGCGATCCTACCGCTTCAAGCTCCCCAAGATCCCACGCACCAGCGCCCGGCCGACCTGCGTTGCCACCGTGCGCGCCACGCTTTTCATCGCTGCTTCCACCACCGTTTCGCGCTGATAGCCGGACGTCCGGCCGCGCGATTGGCCGCGGCCCCGGTTGTCGTCGTCATTGCCGCCGCCGAAGCCCGGCAGGGTCCAACCGGAGGTGGTGCTGCCCGGCTGCTGCTCGGCCGCTTCTTCCTGCGCTCGCTTGGCCGCCTCGGCATCGGCCGCCTTCTTTGCCCGCGCCACCAGCATCTCGAAGGCGGATTCGCGGTCGACATCCTCGTCATAG
>NZ_VSZV01000295.1:0-28026 GCF_008919455.1 Rhizobium sp. PEPV16 | reverse complement strand
GTTGGGCTTTTGTCGTTTATCGCGATGCGGCGGAAATCGCGTCCGGCTTCGGTGGCGCCGAAGAGTCCGCCAATAATTCGATGGAATTGACCGCTGTGCTCAGGGCGGCGATCTGGATCAACAGCGAGGCAAGCGGCGAGCCCGCGACCATCTGGTCCGATTCCGTCTACGCCATCAAAGGCTGCAACAGCTGGCGACATATCTGGAAGAACAACGGCTGGAAGAAAAGCAGCCCGAATGGGAATGCCCGAAGGCGAACGATCGCCAATGCGGAACTCTGGAAAGCGGTCGATCTTCAACTATCCCAGAATGCGCTCATGACCATTGTCTGGTGCAAAGGCCATTCCGGCATTGCCGGTAACGAACGCGCGGATGCGCTTGCGGATAAAGGGCGCCTGTCGATACGGCGTGCCTGATTTATGTGACATCAGGACATGTGTCGGGACGACTTCAGGGTCTTTACGCGGTGTTGCGGGCAACCGGCTCACGCCGGCTGCGATGCCTCGACGACGGCCAGCGCTGCCATATTGACGACGCCGCGGGAAGTGACCGAGGGGGCGAGGATATGGGCGGGCAGGGCGGTGCCGAGCAGGATCGGGCCGACATGCAGGCCGTCGGTCATCGACTTGACCACACCGAGGGTGATGTTGGCGGCATCGAGGTTCGGGAAGACCAAAAGGTTCGCCTCGTCGTGCAGCGTCGTGTCCGGCATGACGCGCTTGCGCAGCGCTTCGGTGATGGCGCTTTCGCCGTGCATCTCGCCGTCGACCTCGAGGTCGGGTGCAGCATCGCGCACGAGCTGCAGGGCGTTGCGCATCTTCGTGGCGCTTTCGGACTCACGCGAGCCGAAGTTGGAATGCGAGACGAGGGCGGCGCGCGGGGTGAGGCCGAAACGGCGGATTTCCTCGGCCGCCAGCACTGTCGCCTCGGCGACCTCCTCGGCGGTCGGATTGAAGGTGACATAGGTGTCGGTGAAGAAGGTGGCGCCGCGCTGCGAAATCATCAGGCTGAGGGCTGAGAAATCGCGGACATTCTTGCGCTTGCCGATGATCTGGCGGACGTCGCGAAGATGCTTCTCGTAACGGCCTTCGAGGCCGCAGATCAGCGCATCGGCCTCGCCGCGCCTCAGCGCCAGCGCGCCGATGACTGTGGTGTTGGTGCGCACGATCGTGCGGGCCGCTTCCGGGATGACGCCGCGGCGGCCGACGAGGGAGAAATAGAGATCGACATATTCGCGGAAGCGCGGATCGTCTTCCGGATTGATGACTTCGAAATCCTGCAGCGGCCGGATGCGCAGGCCGTAGCGCTTCAGGCGCGTCTCGATGACTTGCGGGCGGCCGATCAGGATCGGTTCGGCAAGGCCTTCTTCGAGCAGCACCTGGGCGGCGCGCAGCACGCGCTCGTCCTCGCCTTCGGAGAAGATGACGCGCTTGCGCTCGGCCGCCTTGGCGGCGGTAAAGATCGGCTTCATGACGAAGCCGGAGCGGAAGACGAAGCGGTTCAGCTGGTCGAGATAGGCGTCGAAGTCCTGGATCGGGCGGCGCGCCACGCCGCTCTGTTCGGCGGCTTTGGCGACGGCAGGCGCGATGCGTAGGATCAGGCGCGGATCGAAGGGCGAGGGGATCAGGTAATCGGGGCCGAAGACCGGGGTCTCGCCGGAATAGGCACGCGCGGCGACGTCGGACGGCTCTTCGCGGGCAAGGGCTGCGATGGCGCGCACGGCCGCCATCTTCATTTCCTCGTTGATCGTCTCGGCGCCGCAATCGAGCGCGCCGCGGAAGATATAAGGGAAGCAGAGGACGTTGTTGACCTGGTTGGCGAAATCCGAGCGGCCAGTGCAGATCATCGCGTCGGGACGGGCAGCGCGGGCGAGATCGGGCATGATCTCCGGCGTCGGATTGGCGAGCGCCATGATCAGCGGCTTGTCGGCCATCTGCGCCAGCAGCTCCGGTTTCAGCACGCCGGCGGCCGAAAGGCCGAGGAAGACGTCGGCGCCGCCGATATTTTCGGCGAGCGTGCGCGTATCGCTCTTCTGCGCGTAGATGGATTTCCATTCGTCCATCAGCTCGATACGGCCCTCATAGACGAGGCCTTCGAGATCGTGGACCCAGATGTTTTCGCGTTTTGCCCCGAGAATGACCAGCAGGTTGAGGCAGGCAAGGGCGGCGGCACCGGCGCCGGAGGCGACGATCTTGATGTCGGCGATGTTTTTGCCGGCGAGTTCCAGCCCGTTCAGGATCGCAGCGGCGACGATGATTGCCGTGCCGTGCTGATCGTCGTGGAAGACGGGGATCTTCATCTTTTCGCGCAGGCGGCGCTCGACCTCGAAACATTCCGGCGCCTTGATGTCCTCGAGGTTGATGCCGCCGAAGGTCGGCTCCAGCGAGGCGATGGTCGAGACCATCTGGTCGACGCCTGCCGCGTCGATCTCGATATCGAAGACGTCGATGCCGGCGAATTTCTTGAAGAGCACGGCTTTGCCCTCCATGACCGGTTTGGAGGCAAGTGGGCCGATATTGCCGAGGCCGAGAACGGCGGTGCCGTTCGAAATGACGGCGACGAGATTGGCGCGCGAGGTATATTCGGCTGCCATTTCGGGGTTGTCGCGGATGGCAAGGCAAGGGGCAGCAACGCCGGGCGAATAGGCGAGCGCCAGGTCGCGCTGGTTGCCGAGCGGCTTTGTCGCCTGGATCTCAAGCTTGCCGGGGCGAGGATAGCGGTGGAAGAAAAGCGCCTGTTCGTCGAGATCGCCGCTCGTCAGGTTCTTTTCCGTCTTCGATTTTTCCGGGTGATCCATCGCCGCCTCCGTGCACGTCTTTTGAGCTCCCTCCATACATCAATCGGCTACGGGCGACAGTATGGAAATGGGGGATGGGCGAAGTTTTCGTGAGGTGGGCAGAGGGGTGTATCCACGCCGTGACCATTCGGCCTTCAAGCAGCCGCCGCAGCTAGCTAATCCTTTTGGGGAAACTTGTTTGACGACCTCAACAGGAGCAGGATGCCGGCCGCGACGGTGCGGGGCGCCGGTCGCATGGAGGAAATCATGGACAATTTGAACCTCACGACCCTGCAAAAGGGGCAGACGATGGTCAATGACGTGGCCATCGATGCTTTTGCCGCCGGATTTCGCGGCAGTCTCCTGACCAGCAAAGACATGGATTACAACGAGGCGCGGGCGATCTGGAATGCGATGATCGACCGCAGCCCCGGGCTCATCGCGCGTTGCGCGGGTGCCGCCGATGTCGTGCGGGCGGTGCGGTTTGCACGCGACAACAATCTGCTTCTTTCGGTGCGCGGCGGTGGGCACGGCATCGCCGGCAATGCCGTCTGCGAGGGCGGCGTCGTCATCGACCTGTCGGCGATGAAATCGGTGCGGGTCGATCCGCAAACGCGGCGTGCCAGGATCGAGCCGGGCGCCACGCTTGCCGATGTCGACCAGGAAACGCTGGCCTTCGGGCTGGTGCTGCCGACCGGCATCAATTCCACGACCGGCATCGCCGGGCTGACGCTCGGCGGCGGCTTCGGCTGGCTGACCCGCAAATTCGGGCTGACGCTGGATAATCTGCTTTCGGTCGACGTGGTGACGGCCGACGGCGAGCTGGTCAAGGCGAGCGAAAAGGAAAAACCCGACCTCTTCTGGGCGCTGCGCGGCGGCGGCGGCAATTTCGGCGTCGTGACCTCGTTCGAGTTCAAGCTCAACCCTCTCAACACAGAGGTGCTCGCTGGGCTCGTCGTGCACCCCTTCGCCGATGCGGAAATGGTGCTCAAGGAGTACCGACAGGCGCTGGAAGCGGCCCCAGACGAACTGACCTGCTGGGTGGTGATGCGCCAGGCGCCGCCGCTGCCGTTCCTTCCCACTGAATGGCACGGCAAGGAGATCGTCGTGCTCGCCATGTGTTATTGCGGAGACATCGCGGCGGGCGAAAAGGCGGCGGCCAGATTGCGCGCGATCGGAAATCCGATTGCCGACGTTGTCGGCCCGGTGCCGTTCACCGGCTGGCAGCAGGCATTCGATCCGCTGTTGACACCGGGCGCGCGCAATTACTGGAAGAGCCAGGATTTTGCCTCTCTCTCAGATGTCGCGATCGAGGTTCTGCTCAAGGCCGTGCGCAAGCTGCCTGGCCCGGAATGCGAGATCTTCATCGGCCATGTCGGCGGTGCGGCTGGCCGCGTGGCCACCGAAGCCACCGCATTTCCGCAACGCAGCTCGCATTTCGTCATGAATGTGCATGCGCGCTGGCGGGAAGCCGGGATGGATGGAAGCTGCATAGACTGGGCGCGGGATCTGTTCGAGGCAACCAAGCCGCATTCGGTCGGCACGGCCTACATCAACTTCATGCCCGAAGACGAAGGCGATCGCGTCGAGACCGCCTATGGCGCCAACTACGCTCGCCTTGCCGAGATCAAGCGGCGCTACGATCCGAACAATCTGTTCCGGATGAACCAGAATGTTAAACCGATGGCGGCAGTGCGAGCTGCCTAGCCCCGACGATCCCGCGCTCGGGTGATATAGCCGGGCGCGGGATGAGTCGCCAATCACTTGTCACCCCTCGGTGAGTTCGATCAATTCGCGCAGCAGAACCGCGTCGTCGGACGCGGCATGGCCGTCAGGCCGCAGAACATGGGCAAGCCATGCGCCGTCCGCCGCCAGGCGAACGATCTCGAGTCGCATTCCGCCATCGGTTTCGGCGTGTTTGATGAGCCGGTCATTCATCCATTTATGCCAGAGAGACTTGGAGTAGGGGTCGGCAAGCACGGTCATCGTCTGCGCCGACCACGGGCTGTTGTTGAGGGCGCGGTCGGCAAACAGGGTGCGGACATAGGCGCGGGTGAATGTGCCGTGGCCGCCCTTGTCCCTTCCCAATTCGTGATCGATCTCACGGTCGAGGTTTTCCATCATGCCGTCGAACACGGCCTCTATAAGCACCTGCTTATTGGGGAAGTGGTGAAACAGACCTCCCTTGGTCACGCCGGCGGCACTCGCGACCGCCTGCAGGCTGACGGCGGCCAAGCCATGCTCGAGCGCCAGCCTGGTGGCGCAATCAAGAAGAGCCTGCCGCACGACATCCGGCTGTTTCTTTCTGTTGCGGGGGCTATCTACCAATGCATGTCCTGTGTTCGAGATAAGCTTCGCGCCGCGGCGGCGCGAGAGGATCAGTATCACTCCCGGGATCGCCGGGCCATGGGAGTTCCGATCATGATAGTGCTATCATACCTACCGGTAGGTATCTTGCAATGCAAAAAAAGATCGACTATCTGTCGGCTGAGGAGGCCCGCCGAACGTCATTTCGGCGGGCTGTGCTTTTTGGGACCCCAGCGGGACCAGCAGGAAGGCTAATGAACATGCTTTTTCGAACGAAATCATTGCGTTATACGCTTGCCCTGGCGCTGATATTCGGTGCATGCCTGCCGGCTTACGCTCAGGAGGGCGGCGCGATGCCGCCTGCCGCCGTCAGCGTCCTGACGCTCAACGCGCGTCCGGTTCCCGTTATCAGCGAGCTGCCGGGCCGCATCGCCGCGACGCGCGTTTCGGAGGTGCGGGCCAGAGTTTCCGGCATCCTGCAGGAACGGATCTTCGAGCAGGGCAGCCTCGTTCATCAGGGCGACGTGCTCTACCGGATCGATCCGGCGCTTTTCCGGGTCCGCGTGGCGAGTGCCGAGGCAAGCCTCGAGCGCGCCAAGGCGACGCAGCTGAATGCCCGTCAGCAGTTGGAGCGCCAGAAGTCATTGCGCGATCGCGATGTTGCAAGCGGTATCGAATATGATGCGGCCGCCGTCGCCCTTGCTCAGGCCGATGCCGATGTTGCACTGGCGCAGGCAGCACTCGACGAGGCGAAGATCAATCTCGGCTATACCGAAGTCCGCGCACCGATATCAGGTATCATCGGCGGCGCGCTGGTGACGGAAGGCGCGCTGGTGACGGCCGACGCCGGCGATGCGCTGGCGATGATCCAGCAGATCGACCCCGTTTATGCCGACTTCACACAATCCTCCGGAGACCTGCTGGCGCTGAAGCGGGCGGTCGAAAACGGCAGCCTCACATCGACCGAACCAGGCAAGGCCGACATCAAGCTCGTCTTCGATGACGGCACGGTCTATGGCGAAGCCGGTAAGCTGCTCTTCAGCAGCGCAAGCGTCGATGCGACGACGGGCCAGGTCACCCTCCGCGGTGAATTCCCCAATCCGAAGGGCGACCTGCTGCCCGGTCTTTACGTCCGCGTCCGTATCGAACAAGCCGTCCGGGAGAAGGCGATCCTTATCCCGCAGCGCGCCGTCATCCGCACGGCCGACGGCAAGGCGCAGGTCTACGTCGTCCAGGAGGGAGACGTAGCACAGCCGCGTGACGTGGAGCTCGGACAATCCTTCGGCAATGAATGGGTGGTCGAAAGCGGCCTGTCATCAGGTGAGCGTCTCGTTGTCGACGGCAGCCAGAAACTGCAGCCGGGCGCAAAGGTCGCGCCGGAAGAGTGGCGCGATGGTCAGCTCGCGTCCGGTGACGCCAAGAAGCCGGAGTAAGGTCGATGGCACGCTTCTTTATCGATCGCCCGATCCTAGCCTGGGTCTTTGCGATCTTCATCTCCCTCGCCGGTCTGATCGCGCTGCCATTCCTGCCGGTTGCGCAATATCCGAAGGTCGCGCCGCCGCAGCTCAGCATCACTACCAGCTATCCCGGCGCATCGCCGCAGGACATTTATCAGGGCGTCACTCGCCAGATCGAAGAAGAGCTGAATGGGGTCGAGCACCTTTCCTATTTCGAGTCGACCTCCGATACATCGGGTGCGATGACCATCACCGCGACCTTTGCGGCCGGAACCGATATCGACCAGGCCTCGGTCGACGTTCAGAACGCCATCCGCCGCGTCGAACCGCGACTGCCGCAATCCGTCAAGGATCAGGGCATCACGGTCGAGGAGGCATCGTCAGGCTTCTTGATGTTCATCTCGCTGACCTCGACGGATGGGAAGACCGACGAGGTGGCACTCGGCGACTATCTCAACCGAAACGTCATCGGCGAGCTGCGCCGTCTCGAGGGCGTCGGCCGTGCCCAGCTGTTTGCGTCGCAGCGGGCGATGCGCATCTGGATCGATCCCGACAAGATGGTCGGCCTGAACCTGACAGCATCCGACATCAGCGCGGCAATCTCGGCGCAGAACGCCCAGGTCGCAGCTGGCCAGATCGGCGCAGCGCCCAATCCGATCTCGCAGGACCTGACGGCGACGGTGCTGGTGAAGGGGCAACTGACCGACATCAAGGAGTTCGGAGACATCGTGCTGCGCGCCAATGCCGACGGATCGAACGTCAGGCTTCGCGACGTCGCGCGCATCGAAGAGGGCAGCGAGAGCTACAGCTTCTCCACCCGCTTGAACGGGCAGCCGAGCGCCGCCATTGCCATCCAGCTGTCGTCGACGGGCAATGCCGTCAACACCTCCAACCTGGTCAAGGCGAAGATGGAGGAGCTGTCGCGCTTCTTCCCTGACGGCGTCGAATATTCCGTTCCCTATGATACCAGCCCGTTCGTCTCGGCATCGATCGAGAAGGTGGCGCATACACTCGCAGAAGCCGTCGCGCTCGTCTTCGTCGTCATGCTCATCTTCCTGCAGAGCTTCCGCTACACCATCATTCCAACGCTCGTCGTGCCCGTCGCGCTGCTCGGGACGCTTGCTGTCATGTTTGCCGCAGGCTTCTCGATCAACGTGCTGACGATGTTCGCGATGGTGCTTGCCATCGGCATTCTCGTCGACGACGCCATCGTGGTGGTGGAAAACGTCGAGCGGCTGATGGCGGTGGAAGGGCTGTCACCGAAGGAAGCGACCAAGAAGGCGATGCGGCAGATCACCGGCGCGATCCTCGGGATTCCGTTGGTTCTCTCCTGCGTCTTCGTGCCAATGGCGTTCTTCCCAGGCTCCACAGGCATCATCTACCGTCAGTTCAGTCTGACCAAGGTCGTATCCATCCTGTTTTCGGCCTTCCTGGCGCTGTCGCTGCCCCCGGCGCTTTGCGCCACTTTCCTGAAGCCGATCAAGGGTCATCACGAAAAGAAGGGCATCGCCGGCTGGTTCAACCGCAACTTCGACCGACTGACCGGCCGTTATGCCCGCACCGTCGAGGGACTGGCCAAGCGCTCCTGGCGGGTCATGGCCGTCTATGTCGCGCTGCTCATCGGCCTTGGCTATCTTTTCGTCAACCTGCCGAGCAGCTTCGTGCCGGATGAGGATCAGGGCTTCCTGATCGTCGACGTGCAGGGACCGCCGGAGGCGAGCCGCAACCGCACGGTGGCCTCGCTTGAAAGCATCGAAGCGATCTTCAAGAAGGAACCGGCCGTTGCCAACGTCGTTGCGATCCAGGGCTTCAGCTTCTCGGGGCAGGGACCGAACGCCGCCCTGGTGTTCGTCACGCTCAAGGACTGGGCCGAACGCGGCGCCGGCAATTCGGTACAGGAGATCTCCAACCGCACCAACATGCAGCTATTTGGACTGAAGGACGCCACATCCTTCGCTTTGTCACCGCCGCCGATCGAAGGGTTCGGCACGACCAACGGCTTCACCTTCCGCCTTCAGGATCGCGGGGCGAAAGGCCAGGCGGCACTGACCGAGGCGGCGGGAATGCTGATCGGCAAGGCATCGCAGAACCCCATCATATCAGGCATCCGACCGGAAGGCATGCCGGACTCGGCCCAACTCGTGCTCGTCATCGACCGCGAAAAGGCAAATACCTTCGGCGTCGCCTTCGCCGACATCAACAGCACGATCACCGCCAATCTCGGTTCGAGCTATGTCAACGACTTCCCGAATTCGGGCCGCATGCAGCGCGTCATCGTGCAGGCGCAGGACAAGAGCAGGCTTCAGGCGGAAGACCTGATGAAGCTCAATGTCCGCAATGCGAGCGGCGGCATGGTGCCGCTATCGTCCTTCGCCGTCGCCGAATGGCAGAAGGGACCGGCGCAGATCGTCGGTTATAACGGCTACCCTTCCGTGCGTATCTCTGGCGCTCCGGCGCCTGGATATTCGTCGGGCGCGGCAATTGTCGAAATGGAGCGGCTGGCCTCGGAACTTCCCGACGGTTTCGGCTTCGAATGGACCGGCCAGTCGCTGGAGGAGCTGAGATCGGGATCGCAGGCGCCGTTCCTGTTCGGCCTCAGCATCCTTTTCGTCTTCCTGCTGCTGTCGGGGCTTTACGAGAGTTGGTCCATCCCGTTGTCGGTCATGCTGGTCGTGCCGCTCGGCGTCATCGGCTGCGTGCTCGCGGTGATGAGCCGCGACATGTCCAACGACATCTACTTCAAGGTCGGCCTGATCGCGATCATCGGACTGTCGGCAAAGAACGCCATCCTGATCGTCGAATTCGCCAAGGACGGCTTTGCCGAGGGCAAATCGCTTATGGATGCCGCGATCGAAGGCGCCCGTCTGCGCTTCCGGCCGATCATCATGACCTCGCTCGCCTTCACTTTGGGCGTGGTGCCTCTGGCGATCGCCACCGGCCCAAGTGCGGCGAGCCAGAATGCCATCGGCACGGGCGTGCTCGGCGGCATGATCTCGGCGACGGTGCTGGCGATCTTCTTCGTTCCCGTCTTCTTCGTCTTCGTGCTGCGTCTCTTGAGGACGAAGCGGCCGGAGACTGTGAATGAGGCGGCCTCGGCCGGGCAGGAGCCGGCAACCGTCACGTCGCCGATCTGAGGTGAAGAGTTGGCGGGTTGCCTTGCGCAACCCGCCGCACCTTTGCGCCGGTCCGATTTCAGGAATTATGCAGTCGGCTTCGGCGTGATCGTCACGTCGGCGCCATAGGCATCGCGCAGTTCGCCTTCCTGTCCCGGCTGCCGGTCGGCGGCCTGATGCAGCAGGATCGACTCGTATCCTTGCGAGCGCGTCCCCTCGATCAGGGTGATATCGGCGTTTCCGGGATTGTCGGAGCGCTCGAACCACTCGACAGGGCGGTGCAGGAAATTCATCTCGACCGCCCGGTTGGTGACGCCATGGCCGACGATCACGACGTTGTGGTCGCTATTTTCGGCGTCGTGCATGACTGTCTGCAGGAACAGACGCACCCGCTGGGCCACATCCGCGCGGCTTTCGCCATCTGGCGGCCGTGCGTAGAACTTGCCGCTGTTACTGCGCAGCCTCGCCCATTTTTCGAACTCCTCGGGAAACTTCTGCTTCTGTTCGGCGTGGTCGTAGATTTCGGTGAAGAGACCGAAATCCTGCTCGCGCAACAGATAATCCTCCCTGATATCGCAGACGAAGCTTTCCGGCAGGGCTTCGAGCAGCGCATCCTTGCTCTGCCGCGTCCTGAGAAAAGGCGAGTACCAGATATGCAGCTTGCCGAAACCCGCGTTCGGTAATGCCTTGAGATAGGACGCGATCACGCCGCCTGCCTCGAGAGCCTGCCGATGGCCCCATCGCGTCAGCGGCACGTTGTGATCGCCGAATTGGCGGTAAGCCTGTTCGTTGATGTTGCCGAGGGATTCGCCATGGCGAACGAGAAAAAGACGCATCAGCCGTCCCGCATTGTCGGATATGAATCGCCGTCATCATGAACGCCCTGAATGCGCAGGGCAACATGGCCGGCAGGCCTGGCGGCGACGGGCGTTCTGCCAGCGCGGCGACAGGCATTCTGCCAGCGCGGCGACAGGCATTCTGCCAGCGCGGGATGATCGGGTTTGCAGCGCTTTTCCACACCTTGTCATCTTCCTGAAACACGAGTCTGATTTTGGAAGGCTAGATGAAAGATGGGACATGAGCGGCAGCTCGTGAAAGACATGATGGAACCCAGACATTTCCGCACGCTCTTCATTTCCGATGTCCATCTCGGCTCGAAGGCCGCGAAGGCCGACTTCCTCTTGGATTTCTTGCGTCACCACGAGGCCGATACGATCGTCCTCGTCGGCGACATCGTCGACGGCTGGCGCCTGAAGCGCAGCTGGTACTGGCCGCAGGTTTGCAACGACGTCGTCCAGAAGCTGTTGCGCAAGGCGCGCAAGGGCACGCGCGTCGTCTATATTCCCGGCAATCACGATGAATTCCTGCGCGCCTTCCCGGGCATGCATTTCGGTGGCATCGAGGTCGTCGAGCGCATGATGCATGACGGCGCCGACGGCAAGAAATACCTGATCCTGCACGGCGACGAGTTCGACGTCGTGGTCCGCAACGCCCGGCTGCTCGCCTATCTCGGCGACTGGGCCTATGACACGGCGATCCGCATCAACATCATCCTGGCGGCAGTGCGCCGCCGGCTCGGCATGCCCTACTGGTCGTTCTCGGCCTGGGCGAAGCTGCAGGTCAAGCATGCCGTCAACTTCATCGGCGAATTCGAGCGCGTCGTGGCCGAGGAAGCCCGCAAACATGGCGCCGACGGCGTGATCTGCGGACATATCCATCATGCCGTGATCCAGGACATGGACGGCATCCGCTACATCAACACCGGCGATTGGGTGGAAAGCTGCACGGCAGTCGCCGAACACGAGGACGGCACGTTCGAACTGATTACCTGGCGGTCTCTCGCCAGCAGCGTGCCGGCGCTTGTAGCCATCGAAATGCATGACGAGGGTGAATTGGCCCCGCAGGCCGCCTGATTTTTCCGCCCGGGCTTTACAGCGCCGCGTGTCTTTTCGGACGCGCAAACGACGCTGTAGCATTTTGAAATTTTGCAGTAGGAATTTAGCCGTTACCGCAAGGCGACAGGCCCTATTTATTTTCTAAAACGTTTCAGAACGGCTATTTCTCGCGATAGTCGCTTCCAGGGTGGTGTGTTAGGACAACGACGAGTTTCCTTCAGGTCCACCATGATTCCCGCTCAAAATTCCCCGACGGGTGAGGGAGCGCCGCCGCGCTTCCGGCTGCTCAGCGCGCTTTCCTATTGCGCGCCGCTGCTCGTCAACGGCATCGTCCTGCCATTCTTCCCCGTCTGGCTTGCGGGCCACAGCTTCAGCGACCACGAAATCGGTGTCATCCTGGCCGTTCCGATGGTGGTGCGCGTGCTGGTGGCGCCTGTTGTCGCCATGATCGCCGACCGGATGAAGGAGCGAGCCGACGTGCTGCTCTGGTCAGGCGGCCTGTCGCTGCTGACGGCGGTAGCACTCTACTGGACGACGACTTTCTGGCCTGTCTTCATCGTCTTTACGCTGCAAGGCGCCACCTTCGCGCCCTATGTGCCGGTCGTCGAATCGATCGTCATATCGGGCGTGCGCCGCTGGGGGCTCGATTACGGATCGATGCGGGTCTGGGGCTCGATTGCTTTCATCGTTTCGACGCTGGTTGGCGGCGAACTCATCAACCAGTGGGGTGGGGGGATGGTGCTGCCGATTATGATGTTCGGCTTTATCATGACCGTGGTCATGGCGATCTTCTGCCCGCGCATCGGGCCGACGCGGCGGCGAGGCCAGCCGATCGATCTTCCGGCCGCCACCGGCAGCGGCCTGCGGGAGCCGCATCTGCTGCTGCTCTTGATCGGCGTCGCCATCCAGCAATCGAGCCATGCGGTGCTCAACGCCTTCTCCTCGATCTACTGGCATCACCTCGGTTTTTCCGGTACCGAGGTCGGCCTGCTCTGGAGCGCCGGCGTCGCTTCGGAAGTGACGGTGTTCTTTCTGTCGAAGCGCCTCAGCCGGCGCTTCAATGCCTGGACGCTGATCCGCTTCGGCTGCGCCATCAGCGTCTGCCGCTGGATCCTGTTTCCGATGAATACGGGATTTGCCGGTTTCTTCCTGCTGCCATGTTTCCACGGCTTCACCTACGCCTTCGTGCATACGGGCGTGCAGCGGCGGATCGTGGCGACGGTGCAGGAGACGCAGGAATCCTCGGCGCAGGGCGCCTATTTCTTCTATGTCGGCATGGCGATGGCGCTGATGACCCTGGCGTCGGGTTATCTCTATGCCTGGCTCGGCGTCGTCAGCTATTACGTCATGGCCGTAGTGGCGTTCGCCGGCCTCGGCCTTGTCATCTCAGCCTATTACCTTCAGCCCCAGAGGGTAGTTTCGGGCGGAAAGACCAGGGAAGCGGCGTAACGCAGGCCGGGTTCGCGGTCGCGGGCAAGTAATAGCGGACCATCGAGATCGACGAAATCGGCATTCTGGGCGAGCAGAATGGCGGGCGCCATGGCAAGCGAGGTGCCAACCATGCAGCCGATCATGATGCTGAATCCAAGCCGTTCGGCCTCGGCCTTCATCGACAGCGCCTCCGTCAGGCCGCCCGTCTTGTCGAGCTTGATGTTGATCGCGTCGTAGCGGTCGGCAAGGCTTGCGAGATCGCCGGTGTGGTGGACGCTCTCGTCGGCGCAGACGAGGAGCGGGCGGCGGATTTCGGCGAGCAGCGCGTCGCGGCCGGCCGGCAGCGGTTGCTCGACGAGGGCCACACCCGCCTCGGCGGCGATGTGGAGATGATGTTCCAGCACCGCTTCCGGCCAGCCTTCATTGGCGTCCAGAATGATAGCGGCATTGGGTGCGGCAGCGCGGACGGCGCGGATGCGGCTTTCATCGTCGCCGGTGCCGACCTTGACCTTGAGCAGGGCGCGGCCGGCATGCTCGCGCGCCTGGGCTGCCATCACCTCCGGCTCACCGAGCGAGATGGTGTAGGCGGTGGTGAGCGGCTGAGGAGCGGAAAGGCCGAGGCGGTCGGCGACGCTGTCTCCCGTCCGCTTCGCCTCGAGATCCCAGAGGGCGCAATCGACGGCGTTGCGGGCCGCGCCCGGCGGCATGGCCGACAGCAGGTCGCGGCGCGAAATGCCGGCCTCGATCAGCGGTCGCGCGGCCTCGATCTGGGCGAAAACGCTCTCCATGGTCTCGCCATAACGGCGATAGGGCACGCATTCGCCAAGCCCCCGGGCACCCTCTTCGACAAGCGTGCAGGTGATGACCTCGGCTTCGGTCTTTGCCCCGCGCGAGATGGTGAAGGTCCCGGCAATCGGAAAGGAATTCATCTGGATATCGAGGGTGCGCGGCATTATTGCTCTCCTGCAAGCATGGAAATTGCACGGTGCTTCTGTATATTGACGCGCCGGACGGAGGATCTGCTTCGCGATTCGGCAATGTCGCTGTAAGCCTTGAAAGACACAAGTATCTTGAACGCCGAGAATCGCAACGCCGCCTCCCTTGATGTGGACGACCAGGCTGATGGCTCGGGACAGCGTGTGCGTCTTCAGGGCAATTGGCGCAGCGCCTACATTCATCTGGTGCTACGCGATTTCGAAAAGCTCCTGCAGAAGAAGACTGGCGACCTGACGGTAGACCTCTCGGAGATTTCGGAGATTGACACCGCCGGCATCTGGCTGCTGTGCCGGCTAAAGAAACAAGAAGAGGCGGGCGGGAGGGCGGTTCGCTTCGAAGGCACCAACTCGCATATCGACGAAATGCTGGAGATGTTTTCCGAGGAGCCGGCTAAGGTCGAGCCGGAGCAGGTGGAGAAAGTCTCGCTTGCCACGCGCATCTTCGCGCCGATCGGCAAAATGACCTATGAGGTCTGGGACAATTTCGCCGCTGCCATGTATATCCTCGGCTCGGCGGTGCGCGGCGCGCAGATGAAGTTCGGCCGCGGCAGCGGCGTTTCGCCGGCCTCCATCGTCAACCAGATCGACCATATGGGGGTTCGCGCCGTTCCGATCATTCTGTTGATGTCGTTTCTGATCGGGGCGATTATCGCCCAGCAGGGCGCCTTCCAGCTGCGTTACTTCGGCGCGGAGGTTTTCGTCGTCGATCTCGTCGGCATCCTGCAATTGCGCGAAATCGGCGTGCTTCTGACGTCGATCATGATCGCCGGCCGTTCGGGCAGCGCCATCACCGCCGAAATCGGTTCGATGAAGATGCGCGAGGAGATCGACGCGCTGAAGGTGATGGGGCTGAACCCGATCGGCGTGCTGATCTTCCCGCGGCTGGTGGCGTTGACGATTGCGCTGCCGCTTTTGACGGTGCTGGCGAATTTCGCTTCGCTGGGCGGGGCTGCCGCTGTCGCCTGGGGTTATTCCGGCATCACCTTCGCCAACTTCCTGTCGCGCCTGCACGAGGCGGTGACACTCTCGACTGTGCTCTCAGGCATGATCAAGGCGCCGTTCATGGCACTCGTTATCGGCATCGTCGCCGCCGTCGAGGGGCTGAAGGTTGGCGGCAGCGCGGAATCGCTCGGCCAGCATGTGACGGCCGCGGTGGTCAAGGCGATTTTCGTCGTCATCCTGATGGACGGACTTTTTGCGATGTTCTATGCAGCGATCGACTTTTAGCATGGCGGACCGCGTGGACGAGAAACCGATCGATACGGAAGACAAGGACGAAAGGGACATCGTGCTGTCGGCGCGCGACGTCACCGTCGGCTTCGGCTCCAAGGTCGTGCTCGACAATCTCAACCTCAATATCTACCGCGGCGAGATCCTCGGTTTCGTCGGCGCGTCTGGCACCGGCAAATCGGTGTTGATGCGCACGGTGCTCAGGCTGCTGCCGCGCCGCTCCGGCACGATCAAGATCCTCGGCCAGGATTTCGACGAGCTCGACGAGCCGCAGCGCAACGCGCTCGACATGCGGCTCGGCGTGCTGTTCCAGCAGGGAGCACTGTTCTCGTCGCTGACGGTCAAGGAGAACATCCAGGTGCCGATGCGCGAATATCTCGACCTGCCGCGCTCGCTGATGGACGAACTGGCGCATCTGAAGATCCGCATGGTCGGGCTTGCGGCTGATGCCGCCGACAAATACCCGTCCGAACTGTCAGGCGGCATGATCAAGCGTGCCGCCCTTGCCCGCGCGCTGGCGCTCGATCCGGAACTCGTCTTCCTGGACGAACCGACTTCGGGTCTCGACCCGATCGGCGCGGCCGAATTCGACGAACTGATCGCCAACCTGCGCGATAGTCTGGGACTGACCGTGTATATGGTCACGCACGACCTCGACAGCCTGTTTTCGGTCTGCGACCGTATTGCCGTGCTCGGAAAGAAGCGGGTAATGGTGGAAGGCACGATCGACGATATGCTGGCCTATGACGATCCGTGGGTGCAGGCCTATTTCAAGGGTAAGCGGGCGCGGTCGATCGTGCCGCAGGACGATGGCGCGCGGCACGGCAGCAGCGGGAAGTGACCGGATAAGATGGAAACCAAAGCCAATTACACGATTGTCGGTTTTTTCACGGTGCTGGTGATCGCGGCTGCCTTCGGCTTCGTCTACTGGATGGCTGAATATGGCCGCGGCGGCCCGATGACGGAGTTGATCGTTCGTATTCCGGGCTCGGCCAACGGCCTCAGCGTCGGCTCGCCCGTGCGCTTCAACGGCATCCAGATCGGCTCGGTGCAGACGCTGTCGATCGATGCCGACGATCCGCAATATTCGCTGGCCTTCACCCAGGTCCGTACCGATGCGCCGATTTACCCCTCCACCAAGGCGGCCCTTGAAATCCAGGGTTTGACCGGGGCTGCCTATATCGAACTCTCGGGCGGCCGCAAGGGCGAGGAAAGCATACTCCAGCATGCGATCGACAATAACAAACGCGCCGTCATCGTCGCCGACCAGTCGAGCGTCACCAATCTTCTGGCGACGGCCGACAAGATCCTCGATCGGGCCAACGACGCCGTCGGCGAACTTCAGGGTTTCATCGAAGATTCGCGCGGGCCGCTGACCGAGACTTTCAAGAATGCCGAGACGTTCTCGGATGCGCTTGCCAAGAATTCCGGCAATATCGACGCCTTCCTGCAGAGTGTGGGTGAGCTCTCCAATACGGTGAAGGCCGTGTCCGGCCGCGTCGATTCGACGCTTCAGGCCGTCGAATCGCTGGTCAAGGCGGTCGATGCGCAGAAGATCGACAACATCGTCTCCAATGCCGAGAAGATCACCGCCAATGTCGCCGATGCCTCAGGCGACCTCAAAGGGGCGATCCAGAAGTTCGACCAGACGGCCACCACCTTCAACGATTTCGGCAAGCAGGCGCAGGCGACGCTCGATCGCGTCGATACGCTCGTTGCCCAGATCGATCCGGCGAAGGTGAAGGGCTCTGTCGACGACATCGCGCAGGCAACCAAGGATGCGCGTACCGCCGTCGCCTCGATCCGTGATGTCGCCAACACCGTTTCGCTGCGCCAGAAGGACATCGACCAGACGATCCAGGACGTCTCTCAGCTTGCCAACAAGCTGAATTCGGCGTCGACCCGAATCGACGGCATTCTCATCAAGGTCGATGCGCTGCTCGGAACCGACAATACACAATCACTGTTTGCCGAGGCGCGCAATACGCTGGAATCCTTCAAGAAGGTGGCCGACAACCTGAATTCGCGGATCGGGCCGATCGCCGACAATCTGCAGAAATTCTCGAGCGGTGGCTTGCGCGACGTGCAGACTCTCATCAATGACATGCGCGGAACCGTGAGCAATCTGAACGATACGATCAGCAACTTCGACCGCAATCCGCAACGCCTGATCTTCGGCGGGGACACGGTCAAGCAATATGACGGCCGGACGCGGCGTTAAACTTGGGAAGTCAGGGGTAGCCTAATATGGTCGCATCGCATCTGTTGTCGCGCCGTTCTTGGATCAGGGGAACGGTGATCGCGCTGCCGCTGACGGCGCTGATCCTTTCCGGGTGCGGCACCGCGGCCAAGAACGATACTTATGATCTTTCCGCCGCCGTCGACGGCAGCGGACCCGCGGCCAAATCCCGCCAGATCCTGATCGCCAGCCCGACGGCGCTAAGGTCGCTCGACAGCGAGCAGATCGTCATCCGTGTTTCGCCGTCGGAAATCCAGTATCTCTCAAAGGCGCAGTGGGGCGACAAGCTGCCGCGCATAGTGCAGTCGAAGCTGGTGGAAGCCTTTGAGAACTCCGGCAAGCTCGGCGGCGTCGGCATGCCGGGGCAGGGGCTGGCGATCGACTACCAGGTCGTCACCGATATCCGCTCCTTCGAAATCGATGCTTCGAACGGCAATCAGGCGGTGGTCGAAATTTCCGCCAAGATCCTCAACGACCGCAACGGCTCGGTGCGCGCCCAGAAGGTGTTCCGCGCCATGGCGCCGGCCGGCGGTGACAATGAAGGCTTCGTCAAGGGCCTCGACCGCGCCTTCTCCACGGTTGCCTCCGAGATCGTCTCGTGGACGCTACCCTTGATCTGACCGGCGTTTGCACGACGGCGCCTCGATCCGCGCCTTGCTTCGACGATCGACTGCACCGTCAAAGCCCTCGGCTCGGAGAGCGCCGGCATTTCAGTCTCGAATACATCAGGCATTCCTTCGGAATTCATCCTGGCTATCAGAGGCGAAGGATTCGAAACGAATTGCAGGGTGATCGCGCAAGACCGGCAGCATCTGGAAGTGGCTTTCAGGTAACCTGTCGACGGGTCTCCGCTCATCGACTACTTCGTCGGCTGCGAATCCGTCATCGTCGCTCCCGGCTGGCTGCCCGGTGTGGTGGAGGCAGTGGCGCTTGATGATGGCGACAGGGTGCTGTCCAGCAGACTTGCCATCTTGTCGTCGCGTATGCTCGCGGTTTTTTCGCCCATGACGACGCCGACCACGCGGCGGCCATCCTTCAGGGCCGAGGTCACGACGTTGTAGCCCGATGCATCGGTGTAGCCTGTCTTGATGCCGTCGACACCATCATAGCGATACATGAGGTTGTTGTGGCCGCGCAGCTTCATGCCGCGGAATTGGAAGCCGCGCATGGAGAAGAGCTTGAACTCCTCGGGGAAGTCCCGCATCAGCGAAACGCCGAGCGTCGCCATGTCCCGCGCCGTGGTGACCTGCTCCGGATCGGGAAGGCCCGACGGGTTCTTGAAGACCGTATCCTTCATGCCGAGCTGGCGCGCCTTGTCGGTCATCGCCTTGGCGAAGGCCTGTTCGGTGCCGCCAAGCTGTTCGGCAATCGCCACAGCCGCGTCATTGGCGGAGAGCACGACGATTCCTTCGACGGCTTCGCGCAACGTCACCTTGCGGCCAACGCCGACGGCGAGCTTGAAGGGCTCCTTGCTCTCGGCATTTTCCGACATGGTGAGCTTCTGGTCCCAGTTGAGGCGTCCGTCATGCAGGGCCTCGAAGGCGAGATAGAGCGTCATCATTTTGGTCAGCGACGCCGGATAGTTCAGATCGTCCTGGTTGGAACCTTCGAGGACCTGGCCGGACTGCACATCCACGACGAAACTTGCCTGGCCTGCCTGAACCAGAGTGAAAGCGCCCATCAGGAAAAAGGAAGAGAGCGCGGTGGCAAGGAGTCTGGCTGTCGTCTTGGTCATCAATGTTGCTGTCTCTGTCGTTTGGATGGCGGAGTGAGCCGTCCTGTTTGAATATGAGCGGATCAGAAAAGTTTGTGACGGAATGAAGGACAGCGGGCAATAAAAAAGGATCTTCCACAGCTGATTCCTTTTGTCTCACCCTCTTCGGTTTTGACAATGATGCGTACGGCACGTAGAAAATGCACCATGAGCATGAAGCGCGCGCCCTTCTCCCGTCATATCAGCACCTGCCCGCGGGTTGCGATCGTGCGCGCTTTTGGCGGACGAGGTCTTCGCGTCCTGCTGTGACGTCGGGGCGCTAGGCGTCCGGCGCGCTGCTGGACGTAAAGCCCCTCACCACGTCAATCAAGGTTGCCAGGGAGACAGGCACCGTGCTCAATATTTATCATGTCAATTCGCTCGTCCATTGGGAGGAGCGCGAGATCCATTTGCGCGATCATATGATCGGCTTCTTCTCGCAAGAGGTCCGCAATTTTCTCGGATCCGTCAATCCCGCCTGGGATGTCAGGAGGGTCGAGGCCCCGGCGCTGATGCCGCGGTCGCTGGTTTCAAGCGCCTATTCGAGCGCCGATATCTGGATCCAGGAACAGCTCTCCACCAGCGATACCGCGCTGGTGCTGAGACCGGAGACCACGCCGTCGACCTACATCTATATGCAGCATATTCTCAAGAATCACTCGAAGACACGGCTGCCGCTCTGCGTCTGGCAGGCCGGCAGATCCTATCGCCGCGAGCAGGAACAGCCGGCCAAACACATGCGGCTGAAGGAATTCTGGCAGCTCGAATTCCAATGCGCCTTCACGGCCGACAGCGGCAACGACTATCACGCCGCCTGCCTCGAGCCGGTCCGCCGGATGATCGCATCGCTGATCCATCTTCCGACGCGGATCGTACCCTCCGACCGGTTGCCGGCCTATTCTGAGGTGACTGTCGATGTCGAGGTCGACAATGGCGACAAGTGGATGGAGGTCTGCTCGATCTCCCGACGCACGGACTTTCCGCAGCGCTTCCAGTCGCAGCCCAAAAAGGGAGCGTCGGTCGACCATGACGTGCTGGTGCTTGAGATCGCCATCGGTCTCGATCGGTGCCTCTACAACTGGAACATAGCGGCCGATCGATGAGATATCGGAAGCCGGGGCTGCCAAGCAGTCCCGGTTCTCCTGCAGCCCGAAAATTTATGAAAAGGCTATCTCGGCGGCGGGACGGATTTCTACCGTCGCCTTGCCCGCATCGAAACCATCGAGTGTTTCGTTGTGATGGGCAATGATCTCGGAAAAGGTCAAGGTCGCCGTGTCGCCGGTCGTGTGACCATCGGCAATCAACGTCACGTCATATCCCAGCGACACGGCACGCCTGACTGTCGTGTCGACGCAGAATTGCGACATGCATCCACCGATGACGAGGTGGGTGACCGATCGTTCGTCCAGGCGTTCGGCAAGGTCGGTCTCGAAGAAGGAGTCGGCGCTCTTCTTGCGCACAACGACCTCGGCCTGCCTCGTCGCGCAGCGCCCAACCCGGCGTGCCGAGAGCCAATCGATGGCCGCTGTCGCCGTCATGCTGAACGAGTACGATCGGCGCGCCCGTCTGCCGAGCTTTTTCCTGTAGTGCTGCCAGCCGCGCGATGGTCTCATCGAGTGCAGCATCAATATGAGGTTGTCGCTCCGGCGAGGCTTTGCCGCTGAGGATCGCATTCTGCACGTCGATGATCAGAAGGGCCTTCGTCATTTTGGGAGAGGCTTCCGTGGCTGGACGGTAAAGGGATAACGCTCGCCTTACAGAGCGAAAGCCGCCTGACACGTGTTCAAGCGGCTTTCCAATCGTGGGTGCCAAGCCAGGCTCAGCCGAGCCTGCCTGCGGCGTGGGCGAGCATGGTGTAGACCTTGCCCGTATCCGAGGTGAGGTAGGACTGCGTCACCGTGCGGTTCGGGTCGGTGCGGGCGACGTCGGCGAGCAGCTTTTCGAAATCGCCAATATAGCGGTCGACGGCGGTGCGGAATTCCGGTTCGCGGTCATATTTGCGCTTGATCTCGTCGAAGGTCTGCTGGCCCTTCAGCGTGTAGAGGCGGCGGGTGAAGACGTCGCGCTCGCCGCGCTGATAACGGCGCCAGAGATCGACCGAGGCGTCGTGATCGATGGCGCGGGCGATATCGACCGAGAGCGAGTTCAGCGATTCGACGACGTGGCGCGGATTGCGGCTGTCATTGCTGCGCGCGGCCGGCGCGGCAGTTTCCGCCGGGCGGGCAGGAACACGGGCGGCCGCGGCCTCGTCGGCGGCGTCCTCACGCGATGCGCCACGCAGGAGATCGCTGATCCAGCCGCCGCTTTCCGGTCGAGCCGGCTCTTGGCGGCCTGTTTCCGGGCGTCCTGTTTCCTGGCGAGCGGGGGCAGGCTGCGGCGCGGCGCGCTGGGGGGCGGCAGCAGACGCAGACGGTGCGATCGTTCCGCGCAGACCTGTCGCTTCGATCGGCGCCGGCGCTGCCGGCTGCGGCGGCTGGGCTGCGATCGGCGGGGCAGGACGCGGGGCCGGCTGCACCTGAGCGAGTGTACGGGCGACCGGCTCGGAGATCTCGAGCTGCTGGCTGGAGCGGCCGACGAGCTGGGAGATATCCTGCAGCGCCTTGATCTGCTCGGCGACGGCCCGGCGCATGGCCGAGGCGCTTTCCTTGGCTTCCTCGGGGAGATCGAAGGCGCCGCGCTTCAGTTCGGCGCGGGTGGCGTCGAGTTCGCTGCGGATGTCGGCGGCGGAGCGGCGGATATCCTCTGTGGCGCCGGAGAAGCGGCCGACGGCATCATCGATCGCTTCGCGTAGCGCTTCGCGCATGTGCTGGGCGGCGCCGTCGGAGGCGCGGCCGGCTTCGCCAAGCATGCGCTCGACTTCCGACAGCGAGGCCGTGAGACCGCCGCGAATGCGATTGGAGAGATCGCCGGAACGACGCTCGACATTGGCAAAGGTGCCGTCGATCGTCGTATTGGCCTCGTCGCCGGCGCGGGTGATTGCCTCGCGCATCGTTTCTGCCGCTTCCTGGGCGCGCTTCTCGGTTTCGGTAAGAATGCGGCCGATATCGGCGAAGGAGGATTGCACGCCCTGGCGCAAATTGCCGGTAACCTGGCTGGAGCGTTGCTCTGCCCGTTCGAACACGGTCTCGATCATGCTCCCGAGGCCTTGCATGGTCTTTTCGATCTCCGCGGAGCGCGAGACGAGGCCGACCGAGAGCGTCTGCAGAGCGCTCTCGCGCTCTTCGAGCGTCGAGGCGAGGTTGGACTGGGCGGCGCCGAGAAGCTGCGAGGCCTGGGTCAGAACCTTGGAGTGTTCGTCGAAGCGACCGATGATGCCGCCGACCTGCGCCAGCGTCTGGCCCGAAATGTCGGAGAGGCGGTCGACCTTGCCTTCGAGAAGCCTAGTCGAGGCGGAGACCATCTCAGCGGCCTTGGTGGCGGAGTCGGCAAAGCGCGTGGTGGTATCGCCGAGACGGCCGTCGACGCTGGCCAGCTGCTCGGCGGCGCGGTTCATCATCATCGCCATTGCCGCACTGCTTTCCGACATGCGCTCGACGAGGCCGTTGACGTTGCCAACCAGGCTGTTCTCGATGGCGCTGACGGCATTGGCGACATTCTCGGTGCGGGCTGCAACGGCGCTGGCGAGCGCTTCGTTTTCGGCGCGCAGACGGTCGGCGCTGAGGTTGGCCGCGGCGGTGATGCGGGCGGCGGCCTGCTCGCCGGCATCGGTGTACCGGTCGATGATCGGACGGGCCGTTTCGTCGAGGATGCGCGTCAATTCGACCGAACGGCCTGATAGCATCGAGTTGAGGTCGCGAGTACGCTCTTCAAGCGTCGAGCGGATCGAGTTGCCGCGTGCTTCGAGCGCCCGGTCGATGTCGGAGAACGTCGTATCGATCTCGCGGGCACGCTCTTCGAGGTTGGTGCGAATGGCGCTGCTGCGCGCTTCGAGCGCCCGGTCGACATCCGCCATGGTGGCGGAAATCTCGCTGCCGGCGCCCGACAGCGTCGAGCGGATGGCATTGCCGCGTGTCTCCAGAGACTGGCCGGCATCCGACAGCACCTTGGAGATGGCATTGACTTGCGTGCCGACGATGGTCTCGGCCTCGGCGACCTTGTTGACGATGGCGTTGCCGGCTTCCGAGAAAGTCTGGGCGACGGCAGCGGCCTGGCTTGCCAGCCGGTTCTGAGCTTCGGCGACGCGAGTGACGATCTGCGACGAGCGCTCATCCATGGTGCGGGTGAATTCGTCGCTTTTCACATTGAGATCCTCGGCGAATTGCTGGCCGGTCTTGCCAAGCAGTTCGGTGGTTCTCGTCGCTTCGCCTTCCATTCCCTGGGCCGCGTCGGCAACTGCGTTGCGCAGCGTCGACGCGAGACCAGCGGCCTTGCCTTCGATGGTGCGGTTGACTGCCTCGAGGCCGACGGTCAACGCACGGTCCATCGTAGAGAGGCGTTCCTCGATGCGTTCATTGCCGCGGTCGAGAGTTTCGGCCAGGCTCGCGGTGCGGCCATCGATGGCGCCGGTCAGGCTGGTGGTGCGGCTGTCCAGCGTCTCGGCCAGATTGGCGGTGCGGCTGTCGATCGCCTGAGTGAGGTTTGCGGCACTGCCTTCGAGCGTCGCCGAGATGCGCTGTGTGGCGTCGTTGCTGAGCGCGCCGAGACGGGAGACGCCGTCGGCAAGCACGCCGGACAGCTGGCCGCTGGCCGCTTCGACCTTTTCGGCAACGCCGCCGACGCCGTCGCGGATGCGAGTCTCGATCGCGGCAAGACCGGCTTCCACACGCGATCCGGTTTCTTCAAAACGGCCCGTCAGGCTTTCGACCGACCGGTCGAGATGGGTAGCCAAATCCTGGGTGGAGCTCGAAATCGCACTTGCCGCCTCCTGGAAGCGGCCGGCGATCTGGCCGGCGCCGGCATGCATGCGATCTTCCAATGTCTGGGCGCCGGCATCGATCGCCTGGCGGATCGCGGCCTCACGGTGCTCCAGCGACAATTCGAGCATGCCGACACTCGTCGCCACCGAAGTGCCGATGCTGGTCGCCTGTTCGGCCAGCGTATCGCTGATCAGCGCATGGGCCTGGTTCAGCGATAGGTCTATGGCGTTGGCGCGGTCTTCGAGCGTCGTGCGGATGCGCTCATGGGCAGAGGCAAGCCCGCCCTCGATGCGCGCCGCGGCCTCGTCGGCGAGGCCTCCGAGCCGCGTATGTGCATCGGTCAGGCGGCCTTCGATGCGGCCGGTCAAGCCGCCGACGAGATCCTCGAAGCGGGCGCCGCCGGCATCGAGAACGCCCGAGAGGGCGGCGCTATGCTCGGAAAGCGCATTTTCGAGCCGCTGCTGATTGTCGGTATAGGCGGTGCGGATCGCATCGGTCTTGTCGGAGAAGGCACCGGCGACTCGTGCCTCGGCACCGGAGACGGCCTCCATGATGGCGTTGCTGCGGGCTTCGAGCACGCTGTCGAAGCGGCTCTGGTTATCATCGAGCGAAATGGCGAGCGCCATGGTCTTTTCGTCGAGCGTATCGATGAGCCGATCATGGGTTGCCGTCACGGCGCCGATGATCGCGGCGGTACGGTGGCCCAAGGCTTCCTCGAGGCGGGCCTGGCCTTCGCTCAGCGAGGTGGCGAGGTCGGCGGCCTTCTGGTCGAGTACACCGTTCAGGCCAACATGCGTGCCGGAAACCGCATTGGTGATCGCATCGGCGCCTGTTGTCAGCGTCTCCTCGAGACGGCTCTGGCTCTCATTCAGCGAGATGGCAAGCGCCATCGCCCGATCGTCGAGCGTCTCGGACAGGCGGTCGTGGGTGGCAGAGACCGCATTCAGGAAGGATTCCGAGCGGCTCTCCAGCGTATCCTGCAGGCGGCTCTGGCCCTCGTTCAGGGAGGCGGCGATCGCCGTCGCCTTTTCGTCGAGCGTTTCCGAGAGACGGTCGTGCGTACCGGACACTGCCTTGAGGAAGGCTTCGGAGCGTGCTTCCAGCGTGTCTTCGATCCGCGACTGGCTCTCATTGAGCGAGATGGCGAGCGTCATCGCCTTCTCGTCCAGCGTCTCGGACAGACGGTCATGCGTGCCGGAGACCGCATTCAGCAGGGCCGCCGAGCGGGTTTCCAGCGTGTCTTCGATACGCGTCTGGGTTTCGTTGAGCGAGATGGCGAGTGCCATCGCCTTTTCGTCCAGCGTGTCGGAGAGGCGATCATGGGTGCCGGAGACGGCGTTCAGCAGGGCTGCGGAGCGGGTTTCGAGCGTATTCTCGATACGGGCATGGCCTTCGCTCAGCGAGGTGGCAAATGCTGCCGCCTTGCCGTCCAGCGTCTCGGAGAGGCGATCATGGGTGCCGGAGACGGCGTTCAGCAGGGCTGCGGAACGGGTTTCCAGCGTCTCCTCGATACGGGCCTGGCTCTCGTTCAAGGACATGGCGAGCGCCATCGCCTTTTCGTCGAGTGTCTCGGCAAGACGGTCGCGCGTGCCGGCTACGGTGTTCAGCAGTGCCTCGGCGCGCGTTCCGAGCGCATCCTCGATGCGGGCATGGCGCTCGTCGAGCGAGGTCGTAAGGGCCGCCGCCTTGCTGTCCAGCGTTTGCGACAGGCGATCATGCGTGCCGGACACGGCGTTAAGGAAGGCCTCGGAGCGGGTCTCGAGCGTATCCTCGATGCGGGCCTGGTTTTCGCTGAGCGAAATGGCGAGCGCCATCGCCTTCTCGTCGAGCGTCTCGGAGAGGCGGTCATGGGTGCCAGAGACGGCGTTCATCAGGGCAGCGGACCGAGTTTCGAGCGTGTCCTCGATGCGGGCCTGGCTTTCATTCAGGGAAATGGCAAGCGCCATCGCCTTTTCGTCAAGCGTCTCGGCAAGACGGTCATGGGTGCCGGAGACGGCATTGATGATAGCGTCGGAGCGGCTCGTCAGTGCTTCTTCGAAGCGGCCGTGATGGGTGGTCAATGCCTCCACAAGCGCGCCGCCGCGCTCTGCCATGACGTTGTCGATGCGACCGTGGGCCGTGCCGAGCGCCTCGCTGATTTCGGCCGCACGGGCGGTAAGCAGGCCGCTCAACTCCTCGGCGCGACCGCCGAAGGCAGTGGTCACCTGCTCGGTGCCAGCGGCAACGGCAGTCGTCAGATCGGTGGTGGTGGTGCGTAGCGTATCGCGGAATTCGGCCGAGCGTGTCTGAAGGTTGTTCTGCAGCTCGGAGGTGCCGGTCGCAAGCGCCAGCGCGATTTCCGAGGTGGCGCTTTGCAGCGCCGAGGTCAGCTCGCCGGTGCGGCTGGTGAGCGCGGTGGTGATTTCGTCCGCCCGGCTGCCGAGCGTGCTTTCCAGTACTTCGTGGCCGGTGGCGAGCGCAGTGGCGAGCGCCAGCGACTGGTCTGATATCGACGAACCGAGCCGGTCGATGCCGGAGCTCAAAATGCCGTCGATCGAATCCGAGCCGCCGGTCAGCGTCTCGTTGATACGGGCGAGGCTCTCCATCAGCTTGGTGTCGAGCGAGCCGGTGCGTTTGTCGAAGGCGCTGGTGAATTCGGAGACGCGTTCGTCGAAGGTGGTCGACAGCTGGGCGACGGTCGTCTGCAGCCGCTCCTCAAAGAAACCGGAGCGCACGTCGAGATCCATAACGGCGTCGTCGGCGGTGGTCTGCAGGCTCTGGCGGAAGCTTGCGCCCTTTTCGTCGAGCGCGCTGTTCAGCTTCGACAGCACGTCGTCGAGCGTGCCGCCGATGGTGCGTTCGCCTGACGTCAGGCTCTCATTGATCTCACGGGTGCGGGCTATCAGGATCTCGTTGAGCTGGTGCGTGCGCTCATTCAGCGCCGCATTCAGCTTTTCGGTGCTGCTGTCCATGGTCGAGGCGCGCGTCTCGAACTGGCTGAGCAGCCTTTCGCCATGATCGTTGAGATTGACGGAGAGGGCTTCGAGGCGGTTGTCGAATTCGGTGGCCAGCGCGAAACCCGAAGCGTTCAGGGTCTGCAGCAGGGTATCGGTCTTGGCTGCGAGCAGGCTGCCCATCGACTGCAGGGCGCTGTCCGATTTTTCCAGGATCGTCGCTGCGCGCGTATCGATCAACGAGGCGAAGGCTTCGCCCGATGTGGCAAGCCGCACCGCGATCTCTTCGGTCGCAAGCGACAGTTCTTCCTTCAACTGGTCGTGGACGCTGCCGATCGAGGTGCGGATACGGTCGGCATGGTTGACGATCGCCTCGCGCTCGGAGCCGAGTTCGTGGACGAGGCCGCGAACGCGCAACTCGTTGTCGGCATAAGAGCGTTCAAGCGCATTGACTTCGGAATGGACGAGCGTTTCCAGCTCGGAGGCACGCGCGATAGTGCGCTCAATGCCTTCATTCATGGCCGAGACCTCACGGCGCACGGCCTGGCCGACGGTCATGATGCGCTCGGAGGCGATGGTTTCCGGCTCTGCCAGACGCAACGCCACCTCTGCCATTGAGCGGGCGGCGTTGCGCATGTCCTGGGCACGGGAGATCATGATCGCGAAGGCATAGAACATCATCACGGGAATGATGATGCCGACGAGGCCGGCGATGACGCCGGGCAGGGCGACGAGATCGGCGAGCGAACGGATCTGCCAGATCTGCGGAGCATAAAGCAGCGACATCAGGCCGAGGCCGGCCATGACCCAAAGCACGGAAAACAGGGTGGCGGTGCGCACCGCCGAGCGGCTGGAGGCGCCGTCAAAGGATTTCAGGATCGAGGCGGGCGTATTGCGGCTGGCATCGTTGGCGGGCGCGAAAGCCGGACCCCTGGAAGCCTGCTCGCCGGCGGCACCGCGGCGGCTGCGGCGCTGCGCTTCTTCCTGGGCCTGCTGGTTACGCGCATTTACTGGGTCAGACACATTAGCCTCCGGGGCCTG
>NZ_VSZV01000009.1:0-430 GCF_008919455.1 Rhizobium sp. PEPV16 | reverse complement strand
AAAACAGATGGTAGCGGAGGAGGGATTTGAACCCCCGACACAAGGATTATGATTCCTCTGCTCTGACCTACTGAGCTACTCCGCCACTGGTCAACGATACCCGCTCGCGAAGCGATGCCGGTTCGTGGGATGAGCGGCTTATAAGGTGCGCTTCGGCTTTGTGTCAAGCGCATGATCGAGAAAAACGGTGGGCGTTGCCGGCCGTCGTTACCTATGGGTTTCAGGCAGCGACGGGGCTGGCCAGAAGGGCCTTCAGGCAGGCTTCGGCCGAAGGTTCGCGCTCGGAGCGTTCGATGAAGCCGCCACCGAAGACGCGGGCGTTGTCGCCGGGCGCGGAATAAAGCGCGCAGGCCTGGCCGGGCGCGATGCCCGCCTCGCCGACCGTCAGGTCGACGTAGGTGCCGGTTGCATTGACATGCAGCACGGCAGG
>NZ_VSZV01000209.1:0-13305 GCF_008919455.1 Rhizobium sp. PEPV16 | reverse complement strand
CTGGCGCGCCACCTTCGGCGTCGTCACCGTCATCGGTATCGTCACGATTCTTGGCCTGATCGCCATCCTGCCCAGGGACAAGCAGCAAGAAAACGGCAGCATCCTGCGCGAGATCGCAGCACTCAGGAATGGCCGCCTGTGGTTGGCGCTCTCCACCACCGTCTTCTTCGCCGCCTCGATGTTCGCCCTCTTCACCTATATCGCGCCGCTGCTGCGCGACGTCACCGGCGTGTCGCCGGAAGGCGTCACCTGGACGCTGTTCCTGATCGGCCTCGGGCTGACCATCGGCAACCTCGTCGGCGGCAAGCTTGCCGACTGGCGGCTCGGCGCAACGCTTGCTGGCGTCTTCGCCGCGATCGCCATTACTTCGATCGCCTTCAGCTATACGAGCCGCTTCTTCATTCCGGCTGAAATCACCCTCTTCCTTTGGGCAATGGCAAGCTTTGCCGCCGTGCCGGCGCTTCAGGTCGGCGTCGTCGGCTTCGGCAAGGACGCACCAAACCTGGTCTCGACGATCAACATTGGCGCCTTCAACACCGGCAATGCGCTCGGCGCCTGGGTGGGCGGCTTGGTCATCGACGCTGGCTTCGATCTCACCCGCGTTCCGCTCGCCGCGGCCTTGATGGCCCTGATCGGCCTCGGCGCGACGGCGCTCACCTATCTCTCCGCCAGGGGCCGGGCCGCCCTCGCCCCTGCCGAGTGATCCTCCCGCAAAGAAAGGACCGTCATGGCCAAGCTTTTCGAATCCACCAAAGTCGGCGATATTTCAGTCAAGAACCGCATCGTCATGGCGCCGCTCACCCGCAACCGCTCGCCGGGCGCAATCCCCAACGACCTCAACGTCGAATACTACCGTCAGCGCGCTACCGCTGGCCTGATCATCACCGAAGCAACCGCGATCACCCACCAGGGCCAGGGTTATGCCAACGTGCCTGGTCTCTACAGCAAAGAGGCTCTCGACGGCTGGAAGCGCGTCACCGATGCCGTTCACGCAGCCGGCGGCAAAATCGTCGTCCAGATGTGGCATGTTGGCCGTATCTCGCACACGACGCTGCAGCCGAACGACGGCAAGCCGGTTTCATCGACCAACCGCATCGCCAAGGCCAAGACCTATCTGGTCAATGCCGATGGCACCGGCAGCTTTGCCGACACCTCCGAGCCGCGCGCGCTCGAAACCGCAGAAATCCCCGGCATCATCGAGGATTATCGCAAGGCTGCCCGTGCGGCGATCGACGCCGGCTTCGACGGTGTCGAGATCCACGGTGCCAACGGCTACCTGCTCGACCAGTTCATCCGCGACGGTATCAACGACCGCACCGACCAATATGGCGGCTCGATCGAAAACCGCACCCGTCTGACCTTCGAAGTCGTCGATGCCGTGGTCAAGGAAATCGGCGCCGGCCGCACCGCAATCCGCATCTCGCCGGTGACGCCGTCCGGCGAAAGCTACGATTCCAATCCTCAGGCGACCTTCACCCATGTCGTCGAAGGACTGGCCAAATACGACCTCGCCTATATCCATGTCATCGAAGGCCAGACCGGCGGCGACCGCGAATACAAGCAGGGCGACAACCCCTCCTTCGATTACAAGGCGCTGTGCCAGACTTATGAAAAGGCCGGCGGCAAGGCCGACTGGATGGTCAACAACGGCTACGATCGCGATCTGGCGATCGACGCCGTCGCAAGCGGCCGCGCCGATCTCGTCGCCTTCGGCAAGCCCTTCATCGCCAATCCCGATCTCGTCGAGCGCCTGGAACACAACCTGCCACTCAACACGCCCGACCAGTCGACCTTCTATGGCGGCACCGGCAAAGGCTATATCGACTATCCCATTCTCGAAAAGGTCGCCTGACCTTTCACACGCGAACGCGAATCCCGCCGAAAGGCGGGATTTCCATCTTCGGCGTGTTTTTGTAGGGTGCCGCCATGTTTGCTCCCTACCTTGATCGCTGGTCGCTGATATCAGACGGCGAGCCCATCATCACTCATTCGAGCCGCCTGCTGCCTGTCCTCTGGCGGGACAAACCCGCCATGCTGAAAGTGGCGACCGATATCGACGAGCGATACGGCGCGCTTCTGATGCAGTGGTGGGACGGTGACGGCGCAGCCTATGTCTATGCCCATGAAGGCGATGCCGTGCTGCTCGAAAGGGCGACGGGAAAACGCTCGCTGCTTGCCATGGCGATGAACGGCGAAGACGATGAGGCAAGCCGCATCCTCTGCGGGACGGCGGCGCGGCTGCATGCGCCGCGCGAAAAACCGCTTCCCGATCCCATCCCCCTTACCCGCTGGTTCCGCGATCTGGAGCCGGCAGCAGGCAAGCATGGCGGCACGCTTGCCGATTGCTCGGCGATCGCCAACGTCCTCCTTGCCGATCAGCGTGATGTGACCATCCTCCACGGCGACATCCACCACGACAATATCCTCGATTTCGAGGCGCGCGGCTGGCTGGCGATCGATCCGAAGCGGCTCCATGGTGAGCGCGGCTTCGATTTCGCCAATATCTTCGCCAACGAAGAACTGCCTGTCATCACCAATCCCGCCCGTTTCCGCCGCCAGCTCACCATCGTCTCAGCGGAGGCGAAGCTGGAGCCGAAGCGGCTGCTGCAATGGATCGCCGCCTATTCCGGTCTTTCCGCCGCCTGGTTCCTCAGTGATCCGAATATTCAGCAGGCAGAAACGGCCCTGACGGTCGCCCGGATCGCGCTGGCCGAACTCGAGAGCTAACCCGCGTTCTGCGACGGGTGCCCCATAAAGGCGGCCGCCGTGTCACGATGCGGTTCGGGCAGGCAGCCGAGCGCCACGAGCGAAGCCCTGACCGCCTCGTCGATCGGTGTCTGCGGTTCCCTGCCGAGCTCAGCCGTAAGCCTGGTGTTCCGCATCCGCACCGGCACCTTCCAGAGATAGCGCATCTCCTTGATCTCCCGCATCACAGGAATAAAGGGCGCCGCCAGCGGCACGATCCACCAGGGAAAGCCACCGATCTTCGCCTTGCCGCCAGCGACGCGCTTGATCGCTTCGGCCATCTGCATACCGTCCGCATCCCAGAAGCCCTCCATGTGATAGACGGCGAAGGCCGGCAACCGATCGGCCCGCTCGATGAGCCGGGTGATGGTTTCCGCCATGTCTGGCAGGTAGGCCCATTGATGACCGATGCCGCGCCGACCCGGGTTCCTGATCGTGCCGACCGGCTTGCCTGGGGTCACGAGACCGGACGAAAACCAGCTATTGGCCGTCGTGCCTGGGCCGAAGAAATCCCCCGCCCTGACAATGATGACGCCGGCGCCGGACTGCGACGCCGCCTTCAGCCGCTTCTCCATTTCTACCCGGATCGCCCCCTTCTTCGTCACCGGATTCTGCGGGCTTTCTTCCGTCGGCGCCGGCAGGGCGTCGGGACCGAAATTATAGACGTTGCCCGGCAGCACGATGCGCACGTCGACGGCGCGAGCAGCGGCGATGGTATTGTCGAGCATCGGCAGCACCAGCGTTTCCCAGTCGCGGTAGCCAGGCGGATTGACGGCATGGACAATCAGGCCGACGCCTTCGGCCGCCCTCAGGACGTCACCGGCATTCATCGCATCGCCCTGCACCCATTCGAAAGCCGGCTCGCTCTTCGACGCCTTTGTGGCGTCGCGGTTCAGCGCCCGGATGCGCCAGCCGCGCGCCAGCAGCTTGCGGGCAACCGCGCTGCCGATACCGCCGGTCGCGCCGAGAACGAGGGCCGTCGTCTTCATTTCGCTGCTCATGGCAATCATCTCCTTCGATCGGATGAGAGGATCATGCCACCAGAATGATATAAACGAAATTGACGAAAAAAATGCATCTGATATACAAAAATATATGAGCGTGGAACCGAGCTGGGATTTCTACCGCAGTTTTCTGACCGTGCTTCAGCAGGGGTCGCTTTCGGCGGCCGCCCGCGAACTGGGGCTAACGCAGCCGACCATAGGCCGCCATGTCGACGCACTGGAACTGGCGATCGGCGCCGAACTCTTCACCCGCTCACCGAACGGCCTGCTGCCGACCGACGCCGCACTGGCGCTGAAGCCCTATGCCGAAACGCTGGCTGCAACCACCGCCGCCCTTTTGCGCACCGCATCCGGCCAGCGCGAGCGCGTGGCGGGAACGGTCAGGGTCAGCGCCAGCGAGGTCATCGCCGTCGAAGTGCTGCCCGGGATTCTAGGACCGCTGCAGGAGACCTATCCCGAACTGCAGATCGAACTCTCGGCATCCGATATGATCGAGGATCTGGTGAACCGCGAAGCCGATATTGCCGTGCGCATGGCCGAGCCGCAGCAAGCCGCACTCGTCGTGCGCCGCATCGGCGATATCCCCCTCGGCTTTCATGCCCATCGCCGCTATCTCGAACGACACGGCATGCCCCAAATCCTGGCTGACCTTACAAACCACCGGCTCATCGGCTTCGACCGGCAGACGGCCTATGTCCGCATGGCGATGAAACGCTATGCGGTGCCCGGCATCATTTTCTCCTACAGGACCGACAGCAATCTTGCCCAGCTTTCGGCAATCCGCGCCGGCGTCGGCATCGGTCTCTGCCAGATCGGACTTGCCCGGGAAAACCCTGACCTTGTCCACGTCCTTCCCGATGCCTTCGCCATACCGCTTGGCACGTGGGTGGCGATGCATGAGAGCCTGAAGACTTCGCCGCGCTGCCGCGCCACTTTCGACGCACTGGTCAAGGGCCTGCAGGAGTATCACCGATATTCGACCAGTGCGTGACCGCGAAAATCGGAATCGATTTTCGGAAAGAATCATGCGCAATTTTCAGAATAATGGAGCGTCCTAGCGCATTCTGTCGGACGCGCGCCACTCCAGGCGAGATGCATATGACAACGAACAATCCGGTTGAACTCGTGCCCTGCGATCCGCAATGGCCGCAAGCCTTCCAGCGGATCCGCGGCAGGCTGCTGGCCTTGCTGCCGCAGGCGCTCTCCATCGATCACATCGGCAGCACGTCCATACCGGGCATGACAGCCAAGCCGCTTATCGATATCGACATCGTTCTTCCCGGCCTCGGGCATATCGAGGGCGCCACACGTGTGCTCCTGGCAGAAGGCTACGAGCCGCGCGGCAACCGCTATGACGACGATGTCTGGGCTTTTCTATCGAAAGGTTCGGTGCCGGCAGAACGGGTCTACCTTTGCCCGGCAGGTAACGGCACGCATCGAAACAGGCTGGCTTTCCGGGATTATCTCATCGCGCATCCGCAAGCATCGGCCGATTATGCCGCGCTCAAACGCAGGCTGGCTGCCGAATACAGGATGGACGGAGACCGCTATACTGCGCATAAGCGCGAATTCGTCGATGCGATCGTCGCGCGGGCATTGGCGGGAGATGGTTAGCTGCCGATGCCTCGCGAGGCCTCGGCCGTGCGATCCTTCCACTGGCCGTCCACCACCTCGGTTTCCGGCCGGTCGCCGCCTTCGGCATACTCCTCATGCCACTTGCCGTTCTCGTCCTGCCAACTGATCTCGGCGGAATCGCCGCCGACCTGCTGTTCGGCCGCGACGATGCGCGCAGCTTCGAGCGCCTCGGCATGGGTCGGGAATGCCTCTGAATAGACACCTCCCAGCCTGTAGGCCCAGCCGCCGTCATGCGGCACGACTTCGTAGACCACCTTGATCATGCATCCGTCTCCTCATCTTCTTGTTGCGCATTCGCACGCTTCCGGAAAAGATCCGGATCATCGCGGCCGCTTGACGAGAATTCGAGGACGCCGCGATCTGCTTTCCGGCCCCGATGACGTTCAGTATTCCATTAAACGCCGAAGACTGCAAATGGCACTCGACCGGGGCTTTCTTGATATGCGAAATCAGTGGCTTAGATAGAACGCATGAATCGGGACAGGAGCTGAGGCTTGGGGATCGCGTCACGCTTTAAAGAGGAAAAGTTTCTGGTCGCCGCACTTGTCGTTGCAGCGATCGCCTATTTCTTGGAACACGCCGTGATCGAGATGGGGCGCGGCGTCGCACTGATTGCCGCCGCTGGCCTGGTCGGCACCATCGTACTCGTCTCAATCCGCGTCGCCCATCATGCCGAGCTGCTCGCCGTCAAGGTCGGCGATCCCTATGGCACGATGATCCTGACGCTCTCGGCCGTCGCCGTCGAAGTCATCATCCTCGCCATCATGATGGGCAGCGAGAGTTCGCCGACGCTGGTGCGCGACACGATCTACTCGGCCCTGATGCTCGATATCAACGGCATTCTCGGCCTGGCCGCACTGCTCGGCGGCCTCAAGCACGGCGAACAGCCCTACAACGACAATTCCGGCAAGACCTACGGCGTGATGATCCTCACCGCCATGGGCATTTCGATGATCGTGCCGGAATTCGTGCCCAGCGACAAATGGCACTATTATTCCGCCTTCACCATCGTCGCGATGATCGCGCTCTACGGCCTCTTCCTGCGCATGCAGGTTGGCCAGCACAGCTATTTCTTCAGCTACAGCTATCCGCGCTCCGAACGGAAGAAGGAAAGTCCGCACGCGCATGGCCACGACGAGTCGGCCGCGGTCTCGATCGCCACCATTCTCGTCGGCGTCGTCATCATCGGCCTGCTTGCGGAGTTCATGGGGGCCTTCATGACGGAAGGCCTGCGCGACAGCGGCGCGCCGATCGCCGTGACCGCCGTCGTCGTCGCAGCGATTTCGGCCGCCCCCGAAATCCTGACCGCATTGAGGGCGGCACTCAGGAACCGCATGCAGGCGACGGTCAACATCGCCATGGGCGCCTCGCTGTCGACGGTCATCCTGACCGTGCCCGTCATGGAGGCGATCGCGCTCTATACCGGCCAGCCCTTCATCATGGCGATGACCCCGGTACAGACGGTGATGGTGGCGATCACGCTGATTGCCGCGGCGATCAACCTCAACGACGGCGAGACCAACGCCATCGAGGGCATGACGCATTTCATCCTCTTCGCCACCTTCGTCATGCTGACGGCGCTGGGGCTTTGAAGGCTTCGTCTTCCCGACGGGGGAACGGATAGCAGTGATCCGCACGCGTAACGTCAACTCACAGAGCGGCCTGACAGCCCACCTTTTCAGGAGAGCTTTCGACAGTCATTCCTTCGACTTTTCGAGGAAACGCTGCTTGCGGGTTTTCGGCTTGAAGCGCCGGAAGAAACCCTCGATGGCGCGGATGGATTTGGTGACGGACATGAGCCTGTCGATCTGGCTATTTGCGTTGTGGAGCCGTTCCGACAGGACTTCGGCCGCCGTCATCGCGATCTCGATCGGCGGCACCTGTGGAAACCGTCTGGCAATTGCCGCATAGGGGCTGGCATCCACACCGCCCATCATTGAGATCGTTCCCATCCGTGCAAAGAGACGCAGGAAGATCTGCTCAAACGTCCAGTCGTGCACGTCGAAGACCTTCCACTTCTCGCTCCTCTTCGCCGAAAAACCGGCAAGCAGGACCTTGCCCGGCAGTTGCAGTTCGGCGAGCCACAGCGCCACCGCAAAACCACTCGTCGCGATCTTGCCCACCGGATAGAGGTCGACGAGCATTTTCGTCAGATCAAGGTGACGGGTTTCAGCGCCTTCGAAGCGGCCCTCCTCGCTGAAGTTTTCCTCCGGAGAGACTCGAATGTTGACGACGCCCAAAAAATCGTCGCCGGCAAAGAAGCGCAGGACACCCGCCGCCTCGCGCCGGTGGACGATATTGGCGCCCATCACGCCGCTGCGGGCAAACAGCACCGCATGGCCGGCGAAGGGTTCGTCGAGCACCTTGTAGACATTGTTGAAAAAGACGTAGAGCGCCGTCTCAGGCAATTCGCTTCGCAGCCGTTTGAAGTCGACGGCTTCGCTGTTTGCCACCAGCACGATATGGGAATAGCGCGACAGCAGCGCCTTCCACGCCTCCGGCGTCAGAAAATTGAAGCCGCTATCCGGGGCGGCCATGGTCTGCGTGTCGCTGGGGATTGCTTCCATATCGGCTCACATGCACTTTCCAAGGACGATGCGCTTTGCCGTCCCACTAGCTGTTGCTGAAATAAGCGCGTGTCCGCGCCAGTCGCGCCAGCCCGCCGATCCGCTTTCCCAAATGCGAAAGGAACCCCGCGATCCGGCCCGTCATCGACGGCTGCCTGCAGAAGGAAGCCCATGGCGTATTGGCGAGATCCTCGGCATAACGCTTGGCCATCCGGCGATGCACCCACGGCACAGTCGCCTGCCACGGTTTTTTCCGGCCGGTGAAATGGATGATCGCCGGCCGGCCGACGAAAGGCAGGAGGCCGGTCTGCGTGTTCCAGCGCGGATCGAGCACCAGCCAGTCGCCATCGAAAGTGACGTTCAGCGCATCCTGGTCGTTATTCTCGAAAAGATGCGACCGCTCCTCGAAGATCTCCCGTGTCCTGGCAAAAAGCCCCCTCGACCGACAGGCCGACCAGTCGAACAGCAGCACGCCGGCATTGAAATAGCGGCCGCCCTCGCGCATGCCGATCTTCCGCTGCCGTGCGCCGGCCTTCTCGGGAAAGGCCATGACATAATCGTCTATGGCGGCAAGCGCCTTGCCCTGCAAATCCATGGCGAAGAGGTCGTCGACCGGCGCAACCGCAAGCACATCGGCATCGAGATAGAGCAGCCGCTCGACATGATCGGGAATGTGCAGATCCATGTAGAGCCGCGCGAGCGTCGCGCCCGACCAGCGGCCCCGCGCCTGCAGCGCCGTATCCGGCGTATTGTAGGGCAGCACCTTGATTGCCATGCCGTGCAGCCGCGCGAAATTTCCGACCTCGGCGATCTCGTTCGGCTTGAGGTCGATGCCGAGAAGCAGGAACTCCACAGCGGAACTTGAGAGATTGCGCTTGACGGAAAGCAGGGTGCAGCAGGCGGCCGGCAGCATGTTGACATCCGAACAGACGATCACGGCACTCTGCTGCAAAATCCCGGCCTCCCGAAGCGGCGACTTAAACTGATGCCGGATATCTAGTTGGTTTGATGCCAACCCGCAACCGCAGATCACCCGCCGAACCATCGCTCTGCGTCACGTTTTGAATCGGAATTCAACGACTTGCGAGACAAAGTGGATTTGGATGTGCAGCATGTTGAATCGGAATGTTAGAGCCGCAACGCCAATGGATGATCGACGAGCAGCCGGTCGACTGTTGCAAACTGCAGTCCCTCGACCTTGCACTGAGCGAGCAGCAAGCGATCGAAGGGATCGCGCGTTTCCGGCTCGGGGTCGGCGGCGGTGATGACGTGCGCGATATCGATGGGCAGGATCGTCAGCCCGGTGCCCTGCAGGTAGGCTGGAATAACGTCCAGGGTTAGTCCCGGCTGCAACTTGCCAAGTCGTGTCTTGATCGCGATTTCCCAAAGGCTCGCGACGCTGACGAAACCTTCGGTCGCAGCGTTCAAAAGCACACGTTGGACATCAGGAAAACGGTCCGTCAGCTTTCGTTGGACGATTGCGATGATCATATGCGTGTCGAGTAGCACACGCATGATCACGGCAGCGGCTTGAGAAGGAAATCTTCCGGCAAAGGATCGTCGAAGTCGTCGGCGATATACATCTCCGTCCGCGTGATACCCTTGGAACGAAGATAGGCTTCGCCGGCCTCCAGGTTCAAACCGCCGCGTTTTTGATGCGGCACGAGATCGAACACCGGCCGGCCGTTGCGTGTCACGACAATGGTCTCACCTTCCTCGACCTCGCGGGCAAGTTCGGTCAGGCGGTTCTTCGCATCACGGATCGAAACGGTCTTCATGAGGGTAAATGTAGCTACATGCAGCTACATCGTCAACGTCGCCGCAAACAAAAAGGCCCGCCGTCGCCAGCAGGCCTTCGATTTGTGTTTTTGAGAACCGCTTACTTGCAGGCGCCGCAGAAGCGCTGGATGCGGCGGCAAGCTTCCTCGAGCAGCTCTTCCGAAGTCGCGTAGGAGATGCGGAAGTTCGGGCCGAGGCCGAAGGCCGAACCGTGAACGACGGCAACGCCTTCCGTTTCCAGAAGCTCGGAAACGAAATCCTCGTCCGTCTCGATCACCTTGCCCGACGGAGCCGTCTTGCCGATCAGGCCGGCGCAGGACGGATAGACATAGAAGGCGCCTTCCGGAACCGGGCAGACAATGCCCTTGGCCTGGTTCAGCATCGAAACGACGAGATCGCGACGACCTTCGAAGATCTTCTTGTTCGCAGGGATGAAGTCCTGCGTGCCGTTCAGCGCTTCGACAGCCGCCCACTGGGCGATCGACGTCGCACCCGAGGTCTGCTGACCCTGGATCATGTCCATGGCCTTGATGAGCTGGATCGGACCGGCTGCATAGCCGATACGCCAGCCGGTCATCGCATAGGCCTTGGAGACGCCGTTCATCGTCAGCGTTCGGTCGTAGAGCTTCGGCTCGACTTCCACAGGCGTGACGAACTTGAAGTCGCCATAGGTCAGGTGCTCGTACATGTCGTCGGTCAGCACCCAGACCTGCGGATGCTTCATCAGCACATCCGTCAGCGCCTTCAGCTCGTCCTGCGTATAGGCCGCCCCCGTCGGGTTGGACGGCGAATTGAAGATGAACCACTTGGTCTTCGGCGTGATCGCCTTTTCGAGATCGGCGGCCTGGAGCTTGAAGTTGTGCTCCTGGGTAGCAGAAACGAAAACCGGTGTGCCGCCGCACAGCGCCACCATCTCAGGATAGGAAACCCAATAAGGCGCCGGGATGACGACTTCGTCGCCGGGGTTCAGCGTCGCCATGAAGGCGTTGAAAAGGATCTGCTTGCCGCCGGTGCCGACGATCGTCTGCTCCCAGGAATAGTCGAGGCAGTTCTCGCGCTTGAACTTGGCGGCGATCGCCTTGCGCAATTCCGGGATACCGGAAACCGGCGTGTACTTCGTTTCGCCGCGGTTGATCGCGTCGATGGCGGCCGTCTTGATATTATCGGGCGTATCGAAATCCGGCTCACCCGCGCCGAGGCCGATGACGTCACGTCCTTTTGCTTTCAGCTCGCGCGCTTTCTGGGAGACGGCGATGGTGGCTGAAGGCTTCACACGGGAAAGAGCATCGGCAAGGAAAGCCATGATAACGGTCCTAATGGTTGAAACGGGCAGAAAGCCGGGACCGGAGTTCTGCGGTTAGCTCTATGTCCAATGTATGACGGCATTTCAAGCGCAAAGGCGTGATGGAGGCAATGATTCTTATTGATCGGTTCGCCGCGCCACCCGCCCGGCACGCCGCCCCCCTCGGAGAGGCTTGCGTCACGCGGTCGAAACGCCACGCGAAGATCTTGAATCAATCTCTGAAGTCATCCGGATTTATCCCCTGAAATCAGTGGCATCGTCGAATTCGGCCATTGCCACGAATAAGCCGCAACAAATGCCGCGCCACGCCGCAATTCGGTCGCGAGCGCGCCGAGATCGAAGCCGCATCATCCGGCATCCGAAATTGGTTATTGAGGGTATGCCAATGTTTCTGGAAGATGAGTTTACCATAGGGCGCATTCGTGCGCGCCGAATTTCCGTTTCAGTCCTTGTTGCCGTCACCGCCTTTGCCGCCTGCATCGCCGCGATCCTGGGGCTTGCCTCCGCCGCCCGCGCCGCAGAGACGCCGCAGGCATCCGCCCAGCTCGCAGCGCTTGTCCGGCCGAACGACGTCAATAGCGGCTCGCTGCTCTTTCCGTCGAAGGAGCCGGGCTTCTATGTCGAAGCGCCGCGGCTGAAAACCGACGTCGCCATCGATGTCTCCGGCCCGATCGCCAGGGTGAAGGTGACGCAGCGCTTCCAGAATCCGAGCCAGGGTTGGGTCGAAGGCACCTACGTCTTTCCGCTGCCGGACAATTCCGCCGTCGACGCGCTGAAAGTGCAGATCGGCGAACGCTTCATCGAAGGCCAGATCAAGCCGCGCCAGGAAGCCCGCGAGATCTACGAGCAGGCCAAGGCCGAGGGCAAGAAGACGGCGTTGCTCGAACAGCAGCGGCCGAACATCTTCACCAACCAGGTCGCCAATATCGGTCCCGGCGAAACCATCGTCGTCCAGATCGAATACCAGCAGACCATCCACCAGTCGGGCAGCGAGTTCTCGCTGCGCTTCCCGATGGTCGTGGCTCCGCGCTACAATCCGGCGCCGATCGTCCAGACTGTCGAGTTCAACAACGGCGCCGGTTTCGCCACGCCGCGCGACCCGGTGGAAAACCGCGACAAGACCGAAGCCCCCGTGCTCGATCCGCGTGAGAGCGCCAGGATCAATCCGGTTTCGCTGACCGTCGACCTCCGGGCCGGTTTCCCGCTCGGCGATGTCAAATCGTCCTTCCACGCGGTCGATATCAGCCAGGACGGCGACCAGGCGAGGACGATCAGCCTGAAGGCGGACACCGTTCCCGCCGATAAGGATTTCGAACTCACCTGGAAGGCCGCTCCCGGAAAGATGCCGAGTGCCGGCCTCTTCCGCGAAGTGATTGATGGTAAGACCTATCTGCTCGCCTTCGTCACCCCGCCCACGACTCCGGATACGGCAGCGCCGCTGGCAAAACGCGAGGTGGTCTTCGTCATCGACAATTCCGGCTCCATGTCCGGCCCGTCGATCGAGCAGGCGAGGCAGAGCCTGGCGCTTGCCATCTCCAAGCTGAACCCCGACGACCGCTTCAACGTCATCCGTTTCGACGATACGATGACTGACTATTTCAAGGGTCTCGTTGCTGCGACGCCTGACAATCGCGAAAAGGCGATCGCCTATGTCAGAGGCCTCACCGCTGACGGCGGCACGGAAATGCTGCCTGCCTTGCAGGCTGCGCTGCGCAACCAGGGACCGGTCGCAAGCGGCGCATTGCGCCAGGTCGTGTTCCTGACGGATGGCGCGATCGGCAACGAACGGCAGCTCTTCCAGGAAATCACCACAAACCGCGGCGATGCCCGTGTCTTCACCGTCGGCATCGGCTCGGCGCCGAACACCTATTTCATGACCAAGGCTGCCGAGATCGGCCGCGGCACCTTCACGGCGATCGGCTCGACCGACCAGGTGGCGAGCCGCATGGGCGAGCTTTTCGCCAAGCTGCAGAACCCAGCCATGACCGATATCACTGCCACCTTCGAAGGCATCGAGGCCGAGAATATCACGCCGAACCCGATGCCGGACCTCTACAGCGGCGAGCCCGTCGTGCTGACCGCGGAGCTGCCTGAGGAGAAGCCCGCCGGCAAGCTGCAGATCATCGGCAAGACAGGCGACCAGCCCTGGCGCGTCGAGATGAATATCGCCAATGCCGCCGACGGCAGCGGCATTTCCAAGCTCTGGGCGCGCCGCAAGATCGACGATTTCGAGGCCCGTGCCTATGAGCGCCAGGATCCGGCCGCGCTCGAC
>NZ_VSZV01000338.1:66978-74135 GCF_008919455.1 Rhizobium sp. PEPV16 | reverse complement strand
CCTTTACGGGTCCAACCGCTGCGCTGTGGCCCACGCCTTTGGCACTACTGCAAACCCTGAGGATCCGGCTGATATGCGGCGGATGCGACAAGATTTGCCTGTTGCTCAGGTGTTGGCGGAATACGCCATCGAGCACCACTTCGGTGTGAAGAGCAGCCAAACGATTTGGGAAGAGCACCTTTACGAACTCAAGGGCTTCTACGAAATATTCGGCGAAGGTGCCGTGGCGACCATAAAGGCAGGCGCCTCGCCGGAGCGAAATCTTTGGCCGCTGCTTCCTAGGCTTACAGTGTCGTTGGCACGCAGTGAAGGGTTCGCGGCGCTAACCAACCTTCGTTCTGAGGTAATAGCGATTGCGGATGGCTGTGCGACTGTCATGTGCACCTCTGATGACAACCTTACAGAGATGGTGCTGTGGCTGAATTTCGCAGAGGAACGACTACAGATAAATGTGAAGGATGGGCTGAGGACGGCCGACGACGGATCGGAGGGCGCGGCCAGAAGCTACGCAAGCGTCATGCGATTTGTTCGCGACTATATACTCAACGGTGTCCTTGAAGTGTGGGATTGGGATCAGCGAAGACTGCTTGGTAAATGCGATGCCTTCATTCCGTTGAATGTCGATCTCGAGGCAACCAAAAGAGCTTATGATTCAATCATTAGAAATTACGAAAATCTAGCTGAGGTACGTTCGAAATCGGGGAACTTTGGTGGAGACTAGGTCCGCAGCTCCCACCATCATCGAATGACGCGCCATCAAACCCCGCCCTCAAGCATGCTTCAAAAGATTTCGAAAATTCCGGAATCTAGTGTCAAAATTGCGGTTTCGCGTCCGGCTACAGCGACCGGCGAGATACAGCATCTTGAAATGTTGGTGGGCCCGGAGGGACTCGAACCCCCAACCAAGCGGTTATGAGCCGCCGGCTCTAACCATTGAGCTACAGGCCCTGGCGTCGGGTGTCCGGCGCTTGGGTGCCGGGGCAATGGTTCCCGCAGCACGGTTTCCGCTCTAACGCAAATCCGGGGGAGCCACAAGCGGTGAGCGCAAGCATCTGTGGACGATGCATATTTCGTGGGCAGCCACTGGAACCTTCTCGCGCGGGCTACACTTATCCAAGTCACATTCCGCATGAAGAGGGCGATCGCAGATGGTGGCTTCGAACAGTGCCGTGGTGCTCATCGTGGAGGATGAACCGCTGATCCGGTTCAATATTCTCGATGTGCTGGAAGAGGTCGGTCATGTGGCGCTGGAAGCGGCGAATGCCGACGAAGCTCTGGTGGTGCTGAAGGGCAGGCAGGATGTCGATATCCTGTTCACCGACGTCAATATGGCCGGTTCGATGGACGGTCTCCAGCTTGCCAATCGGGTGAGGGCGATGCGACCGAACATCGGCATCATCATCACCTCGGGCATGGTGCGGCTCGATCCGATGGCGCTGCCCGCCAATACCGCCTTCCTGCCGAAGCCCTACATGCACGATACGCTGGTTTCGACGATCGATTCTCTGATGACGTAACGGCAAACCCTGATGACAGGACAGGGGCGCGCAGCCGCAAAACGGGGACTGTTTTTGCGGCTGCGCGAGAGGCGCCGGGAGACATGCTCGTCTTCAGGCGGGGCGGAGGGGAACCACACCCTCAGCTGAAGCTGCTCTTCAGCGCCTCGTTCTCGTGATGGGCCTTCTTCTCGTAGATCGTGAACAGCGCCATCGAAAGGAGATAGGAGAGGAAGGGATCCCCTATCTGCGTGGCGATGTCGCGGGATGCGAGAACATGGCGCTCGAGAGCGCCGATATCCTTCTGTATTGCGGTCTGCGTGGTGGTTTCAGCGAGGCGATTCATGCTGCCATCTCCAGGAATTGGGTCACGACCGAGCGGGCCGGCACGTGCCTGACATAAAGGGGTAGGGTGAGGCCGAGGGCGGCGCGCATCTTGCGGAGCACCCGGTCCGAGACTTCGAAGGCGCCGCAGCAGACGGGGTATTTGCCGTAGCCGTCTGCACGGCCGAGTTCTTCCACTTCGGCGCCGGCGCGCTTGTAGACGCGCTTGAGATAGGGCTCGTAGTTGGAAATCATCGTATGGATGCCGTGATCGAGCGCGCATTCGCAAAGCGCAAGCAGCATCATGGAGAAGGCGCGGCCGGCGTCGATACCGGGGAAATCCTTGGCGATCGCCTCCTCGTCGATGCACATGCGCGTGCCTTCCCAGATGCCGGGGGCAATCAGATTGGCGGCATCGGGAAACGTCTCGCGGAAGACGTCGTAGAGAAGGGTCGGTCCTGTCGTCGGCATCAGGCGCATGCCGCCATAGAGGCGGGTGCGGCTGTCGTTGCACCAGACGAGGTAAGCTGGGGCGAGCGAATCGTAGCTGTCGCGTTCGTAAGGGCCGATGACGGGAACGTCCCAGCCGAGCGTATCGGCGAAGACCTTCTTGCGCAGGCGAAACATCTGGTCGAGTACGGCAGCGTATTTCTGATACTCATGTGCCTGAATGATAACGAACATTTTGCCCTCCAGCGTTTTCAAGTTCGTGGAAAGCAGAATGGTTCAAGCGGGCCGGTTCGGAAATTCCCTCAGATGGGCCCCCTCAGATGAGGGGGGCGCATATCGCGCAAAAGTGTGCAGCGGTTTTGCGACAACGACATGCGCTAGGGATTGATGATGCGCAATTGCACGGCCCGCGAAGCGGCGGCCGAGATCGTGGCGCAGCCGAGTTTGAAGCGGGCGGTCTTCAGATAATCGCGCGTGGTGTGCTCCGATATGCCGAGGATCACCGAAATATCCTTGTAATCCTTGCCCAGCGCCGTCCAGTGCAGACATTCGATCTCGCGCGGCGACAATGCCGGCACCGGATCGTTTTCACCATGCAGCTCGTAGACGGCCTTGCGGTGGATGAGATGGGCGATCTCGATCCATTCGTTGCGGCAGCGGCGGACGAGTTCGGCCCATTCTTCCGCCGGTATGCGGGCATTCAGCGACAAGAGCGCGCGGCGCTGCGCCTTGTCGGCAACGGGAATGGAGTAGCCGTTGCCGCCGATACCGTGCTTCTGGGCATCGACCAGCATGGCATAGGCCTCCGGCGTCGGCTCGACCTCGCTCCAATCGAAGGGCAGCTGGCGTTCGAAGCCCTGCTTGACGATCGGATCGACCTTCACATAGCTGTTCAGGAGGTAGCGGGAGACCCAGGCATCCGGGTAGGTGGTGCGCACGAAGGGCGAATCGATCTTGGCCGCGATCGTCTGGGCGAGATGGTAGGTGACGAAATCCAGGCCATATTCCGCCTGGAGAATGCGGATGGCGGCATCCACATTGGCCGCAGCCTTGATCTGTTCGAAAGCGGACTCGAACTTTTCGCTGTAGGTATTCTCAATCATTTCCACTGCCCCAATCCCCTCAATCCTACCGCGAGCGCTGTCATAAATACAAGGCATCCCCACATATGCGGGGAATGACAATCCGGGTCCCATCTGCTAGCGCCTTTCATGAGGAGACCTCATATGGACAGCAAGAGACCATTCGCGATTGCCGAATGCCAACAGGCCGCCAAGGGCCTGAAATCCAGCTGGCAGGACATGGCAGGCTCCGAAGCGCTGATTCGCGCGCTCGTTGCCGAACGCAACGGCGACACGCCGCTGGCGCTGTTCTGGACCGAGGTTCACCGGGCGCTCTGCCAGGAAACCAACGCCTTCTGATAATCGGCTTCCCCGAAGGGCTCAGGCTTTTCTCCTTGGCTAAACAGCGCACCACCCGGGCGCGGCAGCAAGGAAGTCCCGCCGCCTTTCTATATAATTATCGATGAACACGTCTTCATTCTTGTCGCGATTCGATTCTACGATGAAAGCGTCGGACGATAGCGTTTTCGGATATATGGTTAATAAACCCGCACGATTTCATCGATTTGTGCCAAAACGGGTTGACGAAGAATTTGCGGCAGGAGCAATGATGTTTGTGGAAACGGTTACACACCTGTGCCGCCACTGGCTGCAGAGTGTCTCGACTGTCATCACCGATGTAGTGGAATGGAATGACTGAAAAGCGCGTGCATCTGGTTTTCAAGACCCATCTCGATATCGGCTTTACCGATCATGCCGAGAAAGTCCGCCGGCAATATCACGAGCGCTTCATTCCGCAGGCGATCGAAACGGCCAAGCATTTTCATGCCGAAAATCCCGACGAGCCGAAATTCATCTGGACGACGGGCGCCTGGCTGATCTGGGACCATTTGAATTCGCGCTCGGCGGGAGAGGTGGCAGCGCTGGAACAGGCGATCGAGCGCGGGCTGATCCGCTGGCACGGTCTGCCGTTCACCACGCATACGGAGCTGATGTCGCCTGAACTTTTCCGGGCCGGGCTTTCCTATTCGCAGGAGCTCGACCGGCGATTCGGCAAGACGACGATCGCGGCGAAGATGACCGATGTGCCCGGCCATACGCTCGGCATGGTGCCGCTGCTTTCCGAGGCGGGCATTCGCTTCCTGCATCTCGGCGTCAATACGGCCTCACCGCTGCCCGATGTGCCCGACATCTTCCGCTGGCGGGCGCCCGGCGGCGAGGAAGTGGTCGTCATGTACCAGCGCTCCTATGGCGAGACCTGTTTCCCCGACGGTTTCGAGGACGGGCTGAGCTTTGCCCATACCAACGACAATATGGGGCCGCAGAGCGTGCCGCAGACGGCCGAGGCCTATCGCGAATTACGCGCCCGTCAGCCGGATGCGGTCATCCGCGCGGCGACGCTCGAGGATTACGGCGCCATTCTCTGGAGCGAGCGCGAGCGTTTCGCTGTCATCGAGCTGGAACTCGGCGACAGCTGGATCCATGGCAGCGCCAGCGATCCGGTGAAGACGACGCGGTTCCTCGCGCTGCAGCGGCTCTATGACCGCTTCGCGGCGGATGGGCTCGACGCGCGACGTCTCGCCTTCGGGCGCGGACTGGCGATGGTGGCCGAGCATACCTGCGGCGTCGATGTCAAATCCTATCTGCGCGACGACAAGGCATGGTCGCGGGCCGATTTCGAGGCCGCGCGCCGATCCGATTATCGCTTTGCCTATACCGAAGCCTCATGGGACGAGCAGCGCGCCTATCTCGACCAGGCGGTCTCGGAACTCGGCGAGACGGACCGGAAGGCGGCCCAGGCGGTGCTTGCCGAAATCGCCACGCCTGCGGTGATCGAGGGCGGCGGGCGCGAGCTCCGCCTGCAGGCCGGCGGCTGGTCGATCGCGCTCGACGGTGCGAGCGGCGATGTGGCCGAAATCACCTCGCCCTCCGGCCGGACGATCTCCGGCCGCGACGGCTCGCTGATCGCCTATCGATATGAGAGCTACGATGCCGGTGACGTTATCAGGCACATGGAAACCTACCTGACCCATCGCCAGGAATGGGCGGTGCTCGACCATGACAAGCCGGGGCTTGCCCGGTCGGAGGCAGCACTTTCGAAGGTTTTTCTGCCGAAGCTGGAAGCGACTGATGGGGCGGGCATCCTTCTGTCGATGCCTGCCGAGGCCGTGCAGAAATATGGCGCGCCGCCGCATGTGATGCTGCATTTCTCCGCCGAGGGCGATCGCCTGAACCTCAGCCTGACATTGCACGACAAGCCGGCCAACCGCATGCCGGAGGCAAGCTTCCTCTCCTTCACGCCTGATGGTGCCGGGGACTGGAATTTCCGCAAGATGGGCCTCTGGCACCGATCCGGGAATATTGCGACAAGCGGCGGCGGGCAATTGCAGGCGGTGACATCAGCACGTGGTGATCTTGCCGATGGCCCGCTGACGATCGAAACCTTCGATGCGCCGCTGGTTGCGCCGCAAAGCTGGGATTTCATGACATTTTGCAAGACGCTGCCGGACTTTGCCGCCGGCATCCGCTTCAATCTGCACAACAATAAGTGGGGAACCAATTTCCCGATGTGGTGGCAGGGAGATTTTCAGGCGCGCTTCCGGCTCAGCCTGAGCTGAGCCGGCACGAGGGAAGGGTCAGCCGACCTTTGTCGAAGGATTGACCCAGTCCTGACGCGGCACTTCGGGCCGCTGCGGTTTCGGACGAAACTTCACCAGCACCTCGCGACCATCGACAGAGGCCTGCGTGCGCTCCAGCGCCTCGCGTTCGGCAACTGCCTGGCGCCAGTGCTCGTCGTCGCGGCCATCAGGCCGGCCCTGTTCTTCCCAGATCGCGTAAGCTCTTTTGCTGATCCATTCGTGGCGGCTGTCGCTCATCGATCCATTCCATTCAGTGTTATTCGGCAATTCTGTCCTGCAGGACCGGCGGCCGGCGCTTGGCTGCCATCAGCAGGTCGAGTTCGATCGAGGAGGGCCCGAAACGGGTAAACAGGCTTTCTGCCTGCTCGCCGCGCAGGCCATATTTGGCGGCGAATTCATCAAGGCTATAGGGACGGCCGCGCAGGATCCTGCTTCGGCGCTCCGGTTCACGGATTTGCGTCATTGGTGGTAACCCCAGTGTGTTTTGCGAATTGTGAGAACAAAACAGATTACAGCCATAAAAGTTCCGTGATTTTTCAGGGTTTTTTCGCCTTGCCGTGCCATTCCGGAGCGATCTCGGGCAGGTGGCATAGATTTTTAAGACAGGTGTGCACGGAGAAAATTTCGTCTAAAACACGCAAGAATATCAGCGTGTTATGGAATTCGCTTCCATGGCGGCGGATAAATGGGCTTTACCCCGGCGCGTTACTCTATAGAATCAATAGTGTTATTCGGTTCGCAGGGGGCAGCAAAACGTTCCGTTCCCCGCGTTAGCGCGACCGAAACCGGAGGACTTTGGCTTCAACCCATCAAGAGGAGACAGACATGATGAATGCACTGCCGCCACTTCATGACGGCCACGCGCCGTTCAACCTCCAGCAGCTGTTTCGCGAAGCGCTCTATGCGTTCGAGGAATGGGACAGCGAATTGACCGAACCGATCGTGACCCACGAAGGACGGGTCATCCCCATCAGCTTCGTTTTCGAAGCCATGCGCGAATGCACCGACATCGTGCCGATGAACATCGTCGGCGCCGTCACCGAACGGCTGACCAAGCCGTGGGAGGGCGAAGGCCCGCTCGACCAGATGACCTTCTCGACGGCGGCGCGTGTCATGCGCGTTTTGGTGCGCAAGCGCCTTCACGTCACTGGGGCTGCGGATCTCGTCGCCGTTTCGGCCCACGCGTC
>NZ_VSZV01000338.1:39866-66926 GCF_008919455.1 Rhizobium sp. PEPV16 | reverse complement strand
GGGCCGCGACTGACAAAGTGAGGATCGCGGCCATGGCTGCGATCCTTTTCCGCTTTTGGGCGGAACCTCGCTTATTCCCAGCCGTTTAATTCGGCAGGCACAGCCCGCCACTACAGCGCCCTTTTCGAGAGTCGCAAAGGGCGCTGTAGCACTTCGAATTGCTGCATAATCTATCGTTAAATCGATCCCGATTTAAGAATTATGCAGTGGTGACGGGCGAGGAATGAAGCACCATGCTAAAATCTATTGTTCATGAAATCATCGGTACACCCAGGCGTGAGCCTGAGCTTCCGCAATCGCTCGAGCAGTTTCGCGACAGGAAACGGGTGCTGATCATCTTTGCCGATGCGCAAGATGACCGCGCGCTCATCCAGGACGAATGGCTGCGCAAGGCGCATATGCGCTTGATCGAGGAAGACGTCGAGGTGTTCAGCATCGCCGGCGGCGGCGCGTTTGCGCTGTTCGACGATGACTGGGAACTCGATGCCGACGATATTCGCGATCGGCTGCAGGGACCGCCGTCCGGCGAGTTCGGGCTGATCCTGATCGGACGCGACGGAATCGTTAAGCTGCGCTCGAGCGAGCCGATGAGCGCCGAGGATATCTTCGCTGCCTTTGAGATGTTGCCGAAGAAGACGCCTTGGTAGCGTTTCGAGAGTTCGTTTGAAGCGGGCACGGTGAAGCATCCGCGTCCCGCGTCTTTTGCATGTTCAGAGTTCGAAGGCTTCCTTGAGGCCCAGGCTCTTGCGTTCGCGCAGGTCGAGATCTGCCTCGATATGGGCGATGTGATCCAGCATCAGCTGGCAGGCGCGGTCGAGTTCGTCGGCTTCGATCGCCGAGATGATGTCACCATGTTCGGAATGGCCGCAGCTCGATGCGGTCGACTGCCCGTAGAGCGCAATTACCAGAGACGAGCGGGCGACAAGCTCTTCCATGAAACGCTGCATGATTGAGTTTCCCGATATGGCCGCCAGCATCAAATGAAAATCGCCCGATGCCTTGATTTCGGCGCGGCGCGCCGTCTGGCCACGCTCGCTCATCAGGCGGCCTTCTTCCAGCAGAAGCTGTCGCAGATGGGTAATGTCATCAGGCGTGATCCGCGCCGCTGCCTCGCGCAAAATGCCTGGTTCGACCAAGCGGCGGGCGGAAAAGATCTGGCGAGCCTCATCAGGCGAGGGGTAGGCGACGAAGGCGCCGCGGTTCTTCTCGACGCTGACAAGACCCTCATAGGACAGCGCCTGCAGGGCGGCGCGGGCAAGCGTGCGGCTAACGTTGAAGAGATTGCCGACATCGCTTTCCGAAAGCTTGGTGCCGGGCGAGAGCCTGCGCTCGACGATCGCTTCGCGAATGGCATCGCGGATCTGTTGCGCGCCTGTTTCGGCGGAGTCTTCGGCCTGCTGAGCCTTGGCGACGGATTTCATGAAATTTATTTCCTGATGGTCGGCAAACCATACCCGGCTCCGCGGCAAAAGTTAAACAAAATTTGTGCCCGAAATGGTGGCAAGATTGTATACGATGTTTTGCACAAATTGCGCACGATAGCCTAAATCATGTGCAGATAGCGTTGCGCCTCTAATTTGCTCTCTCAATTGCGGTTTTGATAAAATCCTTATTTCACAATGGCTTCCTGCAAGCAACGGAGTCTGGCACGGCAGATGCATCGTCTTTTCCAAACAGGGGAAGGCATGATGTCGAAAGCGGCAGAGATCGATATAATATCCGTTTCGAAGGTCTATGGCGCGACGACTGCGGTCCATGCGATCAGCCTGAAAATTCCAGCCGGCTCCTATTGCTGCTTCCTCGGCCCGTCGGGCTGCGGCAAGACTTCCACGCTGCGTATGATCGCCGGCCACGAGAGCATATCGTCAGGCGACATCAGGCTCGGCAATGCCGTCGTCACCGATTTTCCGCCGGCCAGGCGTGGCACGGCGATGATGTTCCAGTCCTACGCGCTTTTCCCGCATCTCGACCTGATCGACAATGTCGCCTTCAGCCTGAAGATGAAGGGCGTCGACAAGCAAGAGCGGCGGGCCAAAGCGCTCGAGATGCTGAAGCTGATGCAGATGGAGGCCTATGCCACCAGGCGTCCGGCCCAGCTTTCCGGCGGCCAGCAACAGCGCGTGGCGCTAGCGCGCGCGTTGATCACCGATCCGGAAGCGCTGCTGCTCGACGAGCCGCTGTCGGCGCTCGATCCGTTCCTGAAGATCCGCATGCGTGCCGAACTCAAGAAACTCCAGAAGTCGCTCGGCATCACCTTCGTGCACGTCACCCACAGCCAGGAAGAGGCAATGGCGCTCGCCGACGTTATCGTCATCATGAATGACGGCCGGATCGAGCAGGCGGCAGCCCCGCGCGAGGTCTTCGAGCGGCCGGCGACGGCCTTCGTCGCGCGGTTCATGGGCGACCACAACGTGCTGTCCGGCCGGGTGACCTCGAGCGAGAACGGCGTGCTCGTCATGACCGTGCCGGAAGGCCAGAGCTTTTCCGTGCGCGGGACGGGCAGGGAAGTCGGAGAGCCCGTCGATATCGGTATCCGCACCGACCGCGTGCGCCTGCAGGTGGCGACCGAATGGACGCTCGGCTTCGACGGCATCGTCTCCAACATCGAATATCGCGGCTCTTCCGTGAAGATCACCGTTATCGGCGCCGGCAGCGACGACTTCACCGTCATTGCCGACGACGGCGAATATTTCGCCCGACCGGTCGCCGTCGGCGACACCGTCTCGCTCAGCTGGGCGCTCGAGGATGCCGTGCTTCTCGGCCGCTCTTCCGCATGAGCCATCACCATCAAGAACACTGAACCTTCCATATCCAAGAAAAGGGGAACTGACATGACGACTGAAACGACATCGACCAAGGCGGAGAAGGGGCTTTCCCGCCGCGCGCTGCTGAAGACGGGTGCTGCCGCCGTCGGCGCCATCGCCGGCTCCGGCGCCATCACCGGCTTTCCCACCATCTGGGCGCAGACGAACATCACGCTTCGCCAGTTCGGCACCGGCGTTTCGAACATCAATGCCATCGCTGAGAAGTGCAAGGCCGATCTCGGCATCACGCTGGAGATGACGGCGACCGATTCCGACGCCGCCGCCCAGCGCGCCGTCACCCAGCCCGACAGCTACGACATCGCCGACATCGAATACTGGATCGCCAAGAAGGTGTTCCCGACCGGCGTCATGCAGCCGATGGACGTCAAGAAGCTGAAATATTACGACAAGATCGTGCCGCTGTTCATCAACGGCAAGCTGAAGGCAGACAGCGTCATCGCCCAAGGCACGGCGCCGCACACGGTCGGCTTCGTCGAAGCGCAGGATTCCAAGACGTTCGCCAAGGAGGCGACGCAGTGGATGACGATGGTTCCGACCATCTACAATGCCGACACGCTCGGTATTCGCCCCGATCTCGTGGGCCGCGACATCACCAGCTGGGCCGACATCATGGATCCGAAGTTCAAGGGCAAGACCTCGATCCTCAACATTCCGTCGATCGGCATCATGGATGCCGCGATGATCATGGAAGCCATGGGCAACATCAAATATGCCGACAAGGGCAACATGACCAAGGAAGAGATCGACAAGACGATCGAATTCCTGATCAAGGCCAAGGGCGACGGCCAGTTCCGCGCCTTCTGGAAGAGCTTCGACGAGTCGGTGAACCTGATGGCGTCGGGCGAAGTCGTCATCCAGTCCATGTGGTCGCCGGCCGTTGCCGCCGTCCGCTCCAAGGGCATCGCCTGCAAGTATCAGCCGCTCAAGGAAGGCTATCGCGCCTGGGGCGGCGGTCTCGGCCTTGCTTCGCACCTCAAGGGCGCGCAGCTCGACGCCGCCTATGAATACATCAACTGGTACACATCGGGCTGGGTCGGTGGCTATCTCAACCGCCAGGGTTACTATTCCGCCTGCATGGACACCGCCAAGAACTTTATGACGGCGGACGAGTGGGGCTACTGGATCGAGGGCAAGGCTGCAACCGGCGACATCATGTCGCCTGAGGGCAAGGTCATGGAGAAGGCCGGCGCCGTTCGCGACGGCGGCTCCTTCGAAGCCCGCATGGGTGCGGTCGCCTGCTGGAACTCGGTGATGGACGAAGACCGCTACATGGTCCGCCGCTGGAACGAGTTCATCGCGGCCTAAGGCCAAGTAGGCGTTTATCGCCTTCCCCTCCCCAACCCTCCCCACAAGGGGGAGGGAGCCCGGCGAGGGTGCGGCAAAACTCTCCCTCCCCCTTGTGGGGAGGGTTGGGGAGGGGTCTTTGATGATCCCTCCTTTCATTACTTCGACGAACGAAAGGGTAAGGGATGGCGACCATCGCAGCGGAAACGGAGGAGGATGGCCAGGGCGCGCGCGGCGGGCGCGGACTGAGGCTTTCCCCATCTGCGATATCCTATCTCCAGGCGACGCCGCTGTTCGTCATTCTTGGCTTGTTCTTCCTGCTGCCGATCGCGATGATCGCGGTCGTCAGCTTCTGGGACTACGACTTTGCCGGTCTCTATCCCGATTTCCTGACGATGAACTACACCGACACGCTCGGTTCGTGGGTGACGTGGAAGATCTATCTCAACACGCTGAAATTCACCGCGATCGTCTGGGCGCTGACGCTCGTCATCGGTTTCTGGGTCGCCTATTTCCTGGCCTTCCACATCCGCAAGACATCGACGCAGATGATCCTCTTCCTTGTCTGCACCGTGCCGTTCATGACGTCGAACATCATCCGCATGATCTCGTGGATCCCGGTGCTCGGGCGCAACGGCCTCGTCAATTCGACGCTGATCAAGATGGGCATCATCCCGCAGCCGATCGAATGGCTGCTCTATTCCGATTTCGCCGTCGTGCTCGCCATGGTGCATCTCTATACGCTGTTCATGGTGACGCCGATCTTCAACACGCTGATGCGCATCGACCGGTCGCTGTTCGAGGCGGCGCGCGATGCCGGCGCGTCGGGCTGGCAGGTGCTGTGGAATGTCGTCATCCCGCTCGCCAAACCCGGCATGGCGATCGGCACGATCTTCGTCGTCACGCTCGTCATGGCTGACTTTTCGACGGTGCAGGTGATGTCCGGCGGCCAGAGCGCCTCGGTGGCGCTGATGATGAAGAACCAGATGTCGCTGCTGCAATATCCGGCCGCTGCCGCCAATGCCGTGGTGCTGCTCGCAGTCGTGCTGTTGATGGTCGCGGCCATCCTGCGCGTCGTCGACATCCGCAAGGAGCTTTGAGATGAGCCACGAAAAACGCGGCCTGGAATTCTACCTGCTGGCGCTCTTCTTCATCATCTTCGTGCTGTTCCTCTACGGGCCGCTATCGGCGATCCTGATCCTCTCCTTCCAGGGGCCGGACGGCGGCCTGACCTTCCCGATGAACGGTGTTTCCACGCACTGGTTCTTCAACCTATTCGAGAAGCAGGCGGTCGGCGATTTCGGCGCCTCGTTCCGCCGCTCCTTCACCCTCGGACTGATGGTGATGGCGGTGACTGTCGTCGTCTCTCTGCTCGCCGGCCTTGCTTTCCGCCGCCGTTTTCGCGGTTCGACGGCGCTGTTCTATGCCACGGTCGCAAGTCTCGTCGTGCCGTCGATCATCATCTCGCTCGGCATCGGTGTCGTCTTTCAGGAGGGAGGGCTGAAACCCGCCTGGTATTCGTCGGCCTTCGGTGCCCATCTGACCTGGACGCTGCCCTTCGGCGTGCTGATCATGTTTGCCGTCTTCAACCGCTTTTCGCCGGCCTATGAAGAGGCGGCGCGCGACCTTGGCGCCAGCTCCTGGCAGACGTTCCGCCATGTCGTGCTGCCGATGATCGCGCCGAGCCTCGTCGGCGTCGGCCTGTTCGGTTTCACACTTTCCTATGACGAATTCGCCCGCACGCTGATGACATCAGGCACCTACAACACGCTGCCGCTCGAAATCTACGGCATGACCACCAACGTCACGACGCCGGTGCTTTATGCGCTCGGCACGGTGACGACGCTGTTTTCCTTCACCATCATTCTCCTCGCGCTCGGCATCATGACGATGCTCAGCCGGCGGCAGGCAAAGATAAACTGACATGCGCATCCTCATCGTCAATCCGAACACCACGGCCTCCATGACCGAGAAGGCCGCCACCGCCGCGCGTGCTGTGGCGGCATCCGGCACGGAGATCATCGCGGCCACTTCGCGCATGGGGCCGGTTTCCATCGAGGGACACTACGACGGGGCCTTAGCGATCCCCGGCCTGCTCGCCGAACTCAAGGAGCGGCAGACGGCGGGCTATGACGCGGCTGTTATCGCCTGTTTCGACGATACCGGGCTCGAAGCGGCGCGGACCTTTGCCGATGTGCCGATCCTCGGGCTTTGCGAATCCGCCGTGGTGACGGCGGGCTTCCTGGCGCAGCGCTTCACCGTGGTGACGACGCTGGAGCGCTCGCGGGTGCTGATCGACAATCTGGTGCGCCGCTACGGCATGGGCGACCGTGCCAAGGTGCGCGCTTCCGACATCCCGGTGCTGGAGCTGGAAGATGCAGGCTCGGGCGCGATCGGCAAGCTCAGAGCCGAGATCGAGCGGGCGCTTTTGGAAGACGGCGCCGAGGCGATCGTGCTCGGCTGTGCCGGCATGACCGATCTGGCGCGAGAACTGCAGGAAATCTACGGCGTGCCGGTCGTCGATGGCGTCGCGGCCGCCGTCAAGCAGGCCGAAACGCTGGTGTCGCTCGGACTTTCCACCAGCAAGCGCGGCTCCTACGCCTCGCCACTGCCGAAACCCTTCATCGGGGCGATGAGCGGTTTCTCGCCGGTCCTGTGACCGTTTCGAGATGCTGACGCCGAAGCTCTGACGAAGAGCATTTCCGTTTTCTTCGAGTGACGAAAATGCTCTATCTCATTGTCTTCGCGCAATTCCGGACGCAAGACCGCCGCGCAGTTTTGCTGGAGTTGCTTCAGGGGTAGGCCCAAGTTTTTGCTTTACTTTTTTGCTCTCCGCGAGAATGGTCTGCACGGATCATCGCGCAAGAGGAACGCTCATCATGACAATCGAGGACGATCTCAGCCGGATCGTGGAGCAGGAGAAAGTGCTGAGCTTCGACGCCTTCGACCTGACGACGGCATGGCAGCTCGGCAAACTCCTGCAGGAACTCGCCACCGAGCGCGGCCTCGGCATTGCGATCGACGTGACCCTGCATTCGATGCCCGTTTTCTATGCGGCACTTCCAGGTGTGACGCCTGATAACGTCAATTGGGTCCGGCGCAAGCGCAACATGGTGCTGCGTTATTTCCGCAGCAGCTATGCCTCCGGCCTGAAGCTGCAGAAGGACGGTAAGACGGTCGAGGATAACGGACTTTGCGGCGCCGACTATGCGCCGCATGGCGGCAGTTTCCCGATCAACGTCAAGGGTACCGGCTGTATCGGCGCCGTCACCGTCTCGGGACTGCCGCAGCGTGACGACCACAATCTCGCGGTCGAGGCGCTGGCGCTGATGCTCGCCAAGGATCTGGATACGCTGCGGCTCGCCTGAGATGGCTGCAATTTCCGGCAAGCGCCGCATGGGTGATGGCTACGAGCCGCATGTCGATGATATCGATGGAAGGCTGATCTATTCGCTTCCCGTCGATTCCGGCCATGTCAGCCTGTCGTTCGAATATCAGATCGAGGCCGGCGATCTGGCTGTGCTGCTCGATGACGCCTATCGCCGGGCGGTCCTGCATTGGGTTCTTCACACCAAGCTTCAGCGCACGATCACCGGCATGGCCGTGGAGATATCGCAAGCCGATTTTCGTGCGCTCTTGTCGGAGATATTGCATTCGCCGATCGACGACGTGGAGCGGATGATCGAGGCCGTGAACCGCCAGCACAATATTCGTTTGCAACATTATATTCGTCTGGATCTGGCGCAGGAGCGCTGACAATGCTTTTCGCTCAGCCTTGTGCCGAGCATCTGCCGCGCTATCCGTAGATCCTCGGCACAAGGCTGAGAATGACGTCTCTTGCCGGTGAGGCCGTTCGCCTCAGAGCTTGCCGCCAGCCTCAGTGATGCCCTTCGTCAGGCTGCCCGTCGCCGGGAAAAGCGGGATGAGACAGGCCTGCAGCGCGTGGTAGATATCGCCCTTACCGGGGAAGAGAGAGTGAGAGGGAACGAGATCCTCCGTCAGCTCCTCATGCCAGCCGCCGTTCTTGTGGTCGATGAAGGCGCGCTCGATCACGTTCCAGATCTTGCGGTAACTCTCTTCATGGAAATCGCTCGGCAGGTGCTCGTTGAGGAAATGTGCGGCAGCCGCACCTTCGCAGGCTGGCCACCAGAGCTTGTTGCGCTTGGCGGGCTTGTCGTCCCAATCGAGCGTATAGAAGAAGCCGCCCTTGTCGTTGTCCCAGCCGAGCGCCATGGATTGCGCAAAGAGGGCCTTCGCCGCATCCGGCATCCATTCGATCCGTTTGCCGCCGAGCGCCCAGAGCTGCAGGATGAGGCGGGCCCATTCCAGCCAGTGGCCGGGCGTTGTGCCGGCCGGGCGGAACATTTCGTTCGGATGATAGTAAGTCTTGTCGAGGTTCCATTCGGCGTCGAAATGCTCGGCGACGCGCCAGTCGACCGAACCGGCCAAACGGCGGATAACGAGATCGGCGATGCTTTCTGCCTTGGTCAGGTATTCCCTGTCGCCGGTGGCTTCGAAGGCCGCCATCAGCGCTTCGGTCAGGTGCATGTTGGAGTTCTGGCCGCGATAGGCACCGCCGTCGAGCGGCTGCCAGTCGGCGGTGAATTCCTCGGCGATCGCGCCGTGCTTCGCTTCCCAGAATTTTGTGTTGAGGATCTCGGTGATATCGGCGAGCATGCCGTCGGCAAGCGGATGGCCGATCGTCTTTGCCGCTGAGGCGGCGAGCAGCACGAAAGCATGGCCATAGCCCTGCTTGTTGGAATCGACCGGACCGTCATTGTTGAGCGACCAGAAATAGCCGCCATTTTTCCGGTCGCGGTGGTGGTTCCAGATATAGTCCATGCCGTGGCCGACGACATCGGCTGCACATGGGCGGCCGAGCAGAGCACCGATCGAGAAGCAATGCACGGCGCGCGCCGCAATATGGATGCCGCGAACCTGGCTCTCGGCATCGAGAGGCCTGCCTTCGTCGTCGAGATCGTAGAAGCCGCCCTTGGGGTTGACCGAATTGTGCTGGAAGAAATCGAAGAGACCGTTCGCCTGGGTCAGCAGCCAGCTGCAGTGATAGGTGCGGGTCGTCCAGTTTCCAAGCACGGCGTTGCCTGTTGCGGGTGCCATGATGCTCCTCCGATTTCGTGCACAAAGCGTGGTAAACGCCTATATAGGCGTCGTGCGAGTCTGTCATCCGGCGAGATTTGCAAAGCACGAAATCGACAGGCATATATTGACATAAAGATATCTTTATGTGATTTGGAAGTCTGGTCTTACGACGTCAAGGAGCCCTCCCGTGTTTGACAATCTCTTTGGTCCGGAAACGGGCAAACGTGACGGCAGTGAAGTTTTCGCAGCTTTGAGACAAGCCGCGAGCGAACGCATCCTTGTTCTGGACGGCGCCATGGGCACGCAGATCCAGGGGCTTGGCTATGATGAAGACCAGTTCCGCGGGACGCGCTTCTTCGGCTGCGCCTGTCACCAGAAGGGCAATAACGACCTTCTGATCCTGACCCAGCCGGACGCGATCGAAGAGATCCATTACAGATACGCCAAGGCCGGCGCCGATATTCTAGAGACCAATACCTTCTCCTCGACCCGCATCGCGCAGGCCGATTACGAGATGGAAGGTGCGGTCTATGACCTCAACAAGGAAGGCGCCGAAATCGTGCGCCGGGCGGCACAGCGCGCCGAGCGCGAGGACGGCCGCCGCCGCTTCGTCGCCGGCGCCATCGGGCCGACCAACCGCACTGCCTCGATCTCGCCCGACGTCAACAATCCGGGTTTCCGCGCCGTCACCTTCGACGATCTGCGCACCGCTTATGGCGAGCAGATCGACGGGCTGATCGACGGTGGCGCCGACATCATCCTCATCGAGACGATCTTCGACACGCTGAACGCCAAGGCTGCGATCTTCGCCTGCGAGGAGCGCTTCGAGGCCAAGGGCGTGCGCCTGCCGGTGATGATCTCCGGCACGATCACCGATCTTTCAGGCCGCACGCTGTCCGGCCAGACGCCGTCGGCCTTCTGGAACTCGGTGCGCCATGCCAATCCCTTCACGATCGGGCTCAACTGCGCGCTCGGGGCCAATGCGATGCGCCCGCCCCTGCAGGAGCTGTCGGGTGTTGCCGACACCTTCATCTGCGCCTATCCGAATGCCGGCCTGCCGAACGAGTTCGGCCAGTATGACGAAACGCCGGAGCTGATGGCGGCGCAGATCGACGGCTTCGCCCGCGAGGGCCTCGTCAATATCGTCGGCGGCTGCTGCGGGTCGACGCCCGAGCATATCAAGGCGATCGCCGAGACCGTTGCCAAGTACAAGCCACGGCCGATTCCCGAGCATCGCCCCTTCATGTCGCTGTCGGGTCTCGAACCCTTCGAACTGACCAAGGACATTCCCTTCGTCAATGTCGGCGAGCGCACCAACGTCACCGGCTCGGCCCGCTTCCGCAAACTGATCACCAACGCCGATTTCACCGCAGCGCTCGATGTCGCCCGCGACCAGGTCGAGAACGGCGCGCAGGTGATTGACATCAACATGGACGAAGGCCTGATCGATTCCGAAAAGGCGATGGTCGAGTTCCTCAACCTCATCGCCGCCGAGCCTGACATCGCCCGCGTGCCTGTCATGATCGACTCGTCGAAGTTCTCGATCATCGAATCCGGCCTGAAGCGCGTCCAGGGCAAGCCGATCGTCAACTCGATCTCGCTGAAGGAAGGCGAGGAGAATTTCCTCGCCCAGGCGCGGCTGCTGCACAATTATGGTGCCGCCGTCGTCGTCATGGCCTTCGACGAGACGGGGCAGGCGGACAGCTACGAGCGCAAGGTGGATATCTGCACTCGTGCCTACAAGCTGCTGACCGAGAAGATCGGCTACCCGCCCGAGGATATCATCTTCGACCCGAACATCTTCGCGGTCGCGACCGGCATCGAAGAGCACAATAATTACGGCGTCGATTTCATCGAGGCGACGCGGACGATCCGCGAGCGCATGCCGCTGGTGCATATTTCGGGCGGTGTGTCGAACCTGTCCTTCTCGTTCCGCGGCAATGAGCCGGTGCGCGAGGCGATGCATGCCGTGTTCCTCTATCACGCCATCCAGGCGGGCATGGACATGGGCATCGTCAATGCCGGCCAGCTTGCCGTCTACGACAATATCGATCCCGAGCTGCGCGAGGCCTGCGAGGACGTGGTGCTGAACCGTCGTCCTGATGGTACCGAGCGGCTGCTCGAAGTGGCGGAGAAATTCCGTGGCGGCGCGGCACGCGAAGGCCGCGTCCAGGATCTTTCCTGGCGCGAATGGAGCGTCGAGAAGCGTCTCGAGCATGCGCTGGTCAACGGCATCACCGAATATATCGAGACCGATACCGAGGAGGCGCGCCTGCAGGCAGCTCGGCCGCTGCACGTCATCGAAGGGCCGCTGATGGCCGGCATGAACGTCGTCGGCGATCTCTTCGGCTCGGGCAAGATGTTCCTGCCGCAGGTGGTGAAGTCGGCGCGGGTGATGAAGCAGGCGGTGGCCGTGTTGCTGCCCTATATGGAAGAGGAAAAGCGCCTCAACGGCGGCGACCAGCGACGGTCGGCCGGCAAGATCCTGATGGCGACGGTCAAGGGCGACGTGCACGATATCGGCAAGAACATCGTCGGCGTCGTGCTTGCCTGCAACAATTACGAGATCGTCGACCTCGGCGTCATGGTGCCGGCGACGAAGATTCTCGAGACGGCCATTGCCGAGAAGGTCGACGTCATCGGCCTCTCCGGCCTGATCACGCCGTCGCTCGACGAGATGGTGCATGTTGCTGCCGAGATGGAGCGGCAGGGCTTCGAGATCCCGCTATTGATCGGCGGGGCGACGACCAGCCGCGTGCATACGGCCGTGAAGATCCATCCCGGCTACAACAAGGGGCAGACGGTTTACGTGACCGATGCGAGCCGCGCCGTCGGCGTTGTCTCGGCTCTGCTGTCGCCGGATAGCCGCCAGGGCTATGTCGACGATATCCGCGCCGAATATGCCAAGGTGGCGGCTGCCCATGCGCGTAGCGAGGCAGAGAAGGTGCGGCTGCCGTTGCCGCGAGCCCGCGAGAATGCCCACAAGGTCGACTGGTCTGCCTACCAGCCGAAGAAGCCGCAATTCTTCGGCACGCGGGTGTTCGAGGATTACGATCTGGCCGAGCTTGCCAAATATATCGACTGGACGCCGTTCTTCCAGACCTGGGAATTGCGCGGCCGTTATCCTGCCATTCTCGAAGACGAGAAGCAGGGCGAGGCGGCGCGCGCGCTCTGGGCCGATGCGCAGGCGATGCTGACGAAGATCATCGACGAGAAGTGGTTCCGCCCGCGCGCCGTCATCGGCTTCTGGCCGGCCGGCGCGGTCGGCGACGATATCCGGCTGTTCACGGACGAGGGCCGCAGCCAAGAACTGGCTACTTTCTACACGTTGCGTCAGCAGCTTTCGAAGCGGGACGGGCGGCCGAACGTGGCACTTTCCGATTTCGTGGCGCCGGTTTCAAGCGGCGTTGAGGATTATGTCGGCGGCTTCGTGGTGACGGCCGGCATCGAGGAAATCGCCATCGCCGAGCGTTTCGAGCGGGCGAACGACGATTATTCCTCAATCCTCGTCAAGGCGCTGGCCGACCGCTTCGCCGAAGCTTTTGCCGAGCGTATGCATGAGCAGGTGCGCCGCGAATACTGGGGCTATGCCAAGGACGAGACGCTCAGCAAAGAGGACCTCATCACCGAAGCCTATGCCGGCATTCGCCCGGCGCCCGGTTATCCCGCCCAGCCCGACCACACCGAAAAGGCAACACTCTTCAAGCTGCTCGATGCTGAAAAAGCGGCCGGCGTGAAGCTGACGGAGAGCTATGCGATGTGGCCCGGTTCCTCGGTCTCGGGCCTCTATATCGGCCACCCCGACTCCTATTATTTCGGTGTCGCCAAGGTGGAGCGCGATCAGGTGGAAGACTATGCGGCCCGCAAGGGCATGCAGGTTTCCGAGGTCGAGCGCTGGCTCGGACCGGTGTTGAACTATGTGCCGCGCAAGGCCGAAACCGAGATAGAGGATGCGGCGTAACCAGCCGTTTGGCGTCGTCCGCTGATAAAGTGATTCAAGAAACGAGGAAGCCGGAAAGTGATTCACTTTCCGGCTTCATGTTTTTGAAAATAAATGTGAAAATCATATCGCTGAACTTAACCTGGAGCAGGTCGCACAAAGTGTGCTGCGGTTTTGCGGTAACGACATGCATAAAAACAAAGACCTAAAGCGCGAGGAGCGAATACGAAGGGTGCGGCACGCTTTAGCGGCGAACGGGATCACTTTTCCTGGCTTTGGCGAGATCAAGAAACCTCGCCTTGATCGTTGCAAAAAGTCCAGGCGGAATGAAGCCATAAGCGAGTATTCCTCCGCTGCCGGGCACTGGCGAAAGTCCGCCATTCGGCCATTCATCGATATTGTATTCCGAGATGATAACCCAACTCGGCTCATCATCCAGACCGATTGCCTGCTTCACCTTCGGCGGGATTTCGATTCCGACCGTTTCGCCTGAAGGCGGGGTGTGCGTGATCGGCAACAGAACGACGTAGCGGGGATTGGCGAGGCTATCGCTTGCCGCGACGAGACAGGCTGGTCTGTCCTTGCCCTGGTCGCGACCCGCCAATGCTTCGCGCGACCAGAGGTAATCGTAGCGCACGACCAAGCCCGACCTCGGTTCGGGAAGCGACGCCATGCGATGTTATTTCAGCAATTCATCGAGAGGAGCGTGGACAGGATCCATCTCTGCGCGCTCAATGGCATCGATGACGACAGAAAGGGCATCGGCGGTTTTGTGCGTCCGTTGCGCGGCGGCCTTCAGCCAATCATAGTGTTCCGCGGACATGAGGATGAATTCACGACGGCCATGCCGGGTGATCTCGACAGGTTCACGTTGCGCCTGATGCTGGAATTCGCCGAATTTACGCTGAAATTCCAGAGCCGTGGTCTGAGCCATCTTACCCGTTCCAACTTACGATATCCGAATTATACGTATAATTCGGATAAATTCAAGCCTCTCACGTCACCGCGATCGTCAGCTCCGCGACAAAGTCATAGGCATCGCCGCGATAGAGCGAGCGGGTGAATTCGACGGCGCGGCCGGAGCCGAGATAGGAGATACGCTCGATCGACAGGCCGGCCGCACCGACGGAGACGCCGAGAAGCTGGGCGTCGGCTTCCTTCATATTGGTCGCGGAGATGCGCTGCACGGCGCGCACCGGGCGGACCTGAAGGCGTTCGAGTTCGGCATAGAGCGAATTGGTGACGGCCGAGGGATCGGGCAGGAATTCGCCGGAGACACTGGCATTCTCGATCGCCAGCGGCTGGTCGTCGGCGATGCGCAGGCGGGAAAGGCGCGAAACCTTGACGTCGGTACCGAGGCCAAGGATCATCATCTCGTCGGGCGAGGGGGTGTGGACGCCTTTGTGCAGCCATTCGGAGCGGGAGGACATGCCGCGGCGCGCCATGTCTTCGGTGAAGGAAGTGAGCTGCGACAGGCGCTGCTCAACCTTGGAGACCGGCTTGGCGACGAAGGTGCCTGAACCGTGACGGCGCACCAGCAGGCCATCGGCGACGAGTTCGTCGATCGCCTTGCGCACGGTGACTCGACTGACGGCGGCGAATTCGGCGATGTCGCGTTCGGGGGGCAACGCATCGCCGTGACCAAGCGTGCCGGCGCGCACGGCTCCTTCGAGCGTGCGGCGCAGCTTGACGTAGAGCGGACCTGTGCCGGCTGCCTGCAGGCGCTCCAGGGAAAGGAGGGTAGCGAGGTCGTCGGTCATGCCGCACCTCTCTGCCTGTCGTTTAAGAGCTTGACCGCAAGTTCCACCGCGCCTTGCAGGGCATCGCCTTTCGGTCTGGCAAGCAGCGACCGGTAGCGTTCGGAAAGCCACGGCTCGTAGGCTTCGGCAAGACCGCCGAGCAGGCAGATCGATGGGCATTCGGGCCAGAGCAGTGCTTCGAGACTTTCGCCGATCGCCGTTGCCGCATCCGTGACGATGCCGGCCGCGACGGCATCGTCCTTGGCGGCATGTTGGAAGACAACAGGCGCGTAACGGGCAAAATCCTTCGGCCTTGCCGAATGGGCGAATTCGACGATGCGCTCGGGATCGTTGCCGTATTCTGTCATGACCGCGTCGGTGATCGGCGAGGCCGGGTGCACCCCGTCATGGGCAAGCAGTGATCGTTCCAGGAGGTCGCGGCCGAGGCGGGCACCGCTTGCCTGGTCGCCGACAACGAAACCCCAGCCGCCGATGCCGTTCAGCCGGCCGTCCTTGCGGGCATTATAGACCGAGCCTGTTCCGAAGGCGCCAACGATGCCGTCGGCATCTCCGAGCGCGCCCTGCAGGGCGATCAGCGCATCCGTGACGACGCGGCCCTCGGCAAAGGGCAGGGCCTTTTCGATCCGCCTGCCGTAATCGCCGACATTGGCGCCTGCGACGCCGACGACGGCTGCGACGGAGGGAAGGGTTTCAGCGGCAAGCCCAGCATCGCTTAGCGCCTGCCGGGCGGATTCGACGATGTTGAGAAGAGAGTTTTCCAGATCCGACAGGATGTTGGCAGGGCCTGATTTGCCGCGGCCGATGACATTGCCGTTCCTGTCCGCGACTGCGGCCCGGCAGCTCGTTCCGCCGCCGTCTATGCCGATTGCAAGCTCCGTCATCGGGCCTCCGAATATGCCGTTCCCTATGTTTTTTAATACAATACCAAAAAAATACCATTTACCAAGTGGGAATGACACAGAAAATCAATCTTTTTATCATATTGATTTTGCTTGATTAAATTTTTTAATGAGTTTTATCAGGCCGAAAAGTTAAATTCGGCTGGACAATTGGTATTTTTTTGGCATTAATTCGGCAAAAGGGAACAGCACTTCGAAGCCCACGAAAACCGGCAGTTAAACCAAGCCGGAACCGCTTCGAGGATGATCGAGATGACAACCCGCCGGCCCGTCAAGCTGGTGGTGAAGGTCAGGCATCCATCGGCTTTCCCCATCATTTCGCCACCTGGTGCAGTCGCCGGGAAGGCGCGCAGTTCGGCCGCAGGCGTCCGCCTTCGTGTCCGTTGAGCTTTCGGGACCGGCATTGCTGGCGGTCCTCCAAGGGGCATTGGGTGTTACCTCAAACACGCCAATTGCTTGTTTCAGATCGAAGACAGCGCCTAGCGGCGCTTTAAAACAGGAGAGGGAAATGAAAAACACTGCTCTGAAAAGCTTGCTGCTTGCCTCCAGTCTGCTGACTTCAGCGGGCCTCGTCCATGCCGCCGACGTCACGCTGACGGTGGAAAGCTGGCGTAACGACGATCTGCAGATCTGGCAGGAAAAGATCATCCCGGCCTTCGAAGCCAAGAACCCGGGCATCAAGATCGTCTTCTCGCCGACCGCGCCGACCGAATACAACGCCTCGCTGAACGCCAAGCTTGATGCCGGCTCCGCAGGCGATATCATCACCTGCCGTCCGTTCGATGCCTCGCTCGAACTCTTCAACAAGAAGCAGCTCGCCGACATCACCAGCCTGCCTGGCATGGAGAACTTCTCGCCGGTCGCCAAGGCCGCCTGGAGCACCGACGACGGCAAGTCCACCTTCTGCGTGCCTATGGCTTCGGTCATTCACGGCTTCATCTACAACAAGGATGCCTTCGACAAGCTCGGCATCTCCGTGCCGAAGACGCAGGACGAGTTCTACGCAGCGCTCGACAAGATCAAGGCCGACGGCACCTACATTCCGCTCGCCATGGGCACGAAGGACCTCTGGGAAGCCGCTACCATGGGCTATCAGAACATCGGCCCGAACTACTGGAAGGGTGAGGACGGCCGCGCCGCTCTGATCGCCGGCAAGCAGAAGCTGACCGATGCCGAATGGGTCAAGCCCTATGAAGAGCTTGCCAAGTGGAAGCCCTATCTCGGCGACGGCTTCGAGGCCCAGACCTACTCCGACAGCCAGAACCTGTTCACGCTCGGCCGCGCGGCGATCTATCCTGCCGGTTCGTGGGAAATCGCGCTGTTCAACAGCCAGGCCCAGTTCAAGATGGGCGCCTTCCCGCCGCCGGTTCCGAAGGCAGGCGACACGGGCTACATCTCCGACCATCCGGATATCGGCGTCGCGCTGAACGCGAAGAGCACTCACGCCGAGGAAGCCAAGAAGTTCCTCAGCTGGGTCGCTTCGCCGGAGTTCGCCGATATCTACGCCAACTCGCTGCCGGGCTTCTTCAGCCTGAACTCCACCCCGGTCAAGATGTCCGATCCGCTCGCTCAGGAATTCGTTTCCTGGCGCGGCCCCTACAAGTCGACGGTGCGCTCGACCTACCAGATCCTGTCGCGTGGCACGCCGAACCTCGAAAACGAGACCTGGGTCGAATCGGCCAACGTGATCAACGGCACGGATACGCCTGCGGTCGCCGCCAAGAAGCTGCAGGACGGCCTCGACAGCTGGTACAAGCCGGCCAAGTGATAGCGTGTGAGAGGGGGCGGCGTTTGCCGCCCCTCATCCGGCCTGCCGGCCACCTTCTCCCACTTCAGGGGAGAAGGAGACTCGCAGCGACCTCCCAGCCCGACATGGCATCAAAGCAGGGCACATTCCTTCTCCCCACAGCCGGAGAGAGGGTCAGGGGTGAGGCGCAATGTTTTCCATCTGCGCTGCATCTTGCGGCCAGTCGACAAGAACAGGCAAAAGCCATGAGCGAAACCGACAACACGGTCGATATCGTCCCGATCAGGCGCCCGGTGCGCTGGCACATCTTCGTCTTCATGCTGCCGGCCCTGATCGTCTATTCCGCCGTCATGGTGCTGCCGCTCATCGAAACGCTCAGGCTTTCGCTCTACAATACGGTCGACGGACAGCCGGCCTTCGTCGGACTGGCGAATTTCAAGGTGCTGTTCGGCGATGCGCGCTGGGCGCGCGATTTCTGGAATGCGCTGGTCAACAACCTGATCTTCTTTGCCATCCACATGTGCGTGCAGAACCCGATCGGCGTGGCGCTTGCCGCCCTGCTTTCGGTGCCGAAGCTGCGCGGCGTCGCCTTCTACCGCACGGCAATGTTCCTGCCGACGCTCCTGTCCTTCGTCATCGTCGGCTTCATCTGGAAGCTCATCCTTTCGCCGATCTGGGGTGTGGCGCCCTGGATGCTTGATCTCATCGGCTTGAAATTCCTGTTCGCACCCTGGCTCGGCAAGTCCGGTTCGGCGCTGATCGCGGTGTCGCTGATCTCGAACTGGCAATATATCGGCATTCCGATGATGCTGATCTATGCCGCACTGCTCAGCATCCCCGAAGAGGTGATCGAGGCGGCCGAATGCGACGGCATTACCGGTTGGGCCCAATTCTGGAAAATCAAGCTGCCGCTCATCCTGCCAGCGATCGGCATCATCTCGATCCTGACCTTCGTCGGCAATTTCAACGCCTTCGACCTGGTCTATACCGTGCAGGGCGCGCTCGCCGGGCCTGACATGTCGACCGACATTCTCGGCACGCTGCTCTACCGCACCTTCTTCGGTTTCCAGCTTCAGCTCGGCGACCGCTCGATGGGCGCGACGATTGCCACGGTGATGTTCCTCATCATCCTCGCCGGCGTCTCGCTTTATCTGTTCGTCATCCAGCGGCGCATGCGTCGCTACCAGTTCTGAGGAGCGCGCATGTCCAAGGCACGCACATCTCCCATCCGCACCGGCCTCGTGCATCTGGCTCTCAGCGCCTATACGCTGGTCGCGCTGTTTCCGGTCTTTCTGACGATCGTCAACTCGTTCAAGGATCGCGCTTCGATCTTCCGCGAGCCGTTGATGATCCCGACGCCGTCGACCTTCAGCCTCGTCGGCTATCAGACGGTGCTCGGGCAGGGCGATTTTGCCAACTATTTCCAGAACAGCTTCATCGTCACGATCGTCTCGATCCTGCTGGTGCTGCTGTTCGGTGCCATGGCGGCCTTTGCGCTTTCCGAATACCGTTTCCGCGGCAATATGCTGCTCGGGCTCTACATGGCGATTGGCATCATGATCCCGATCCGTCTCGGCACGGTGGCGATCCTGCAGGGCATGGTGGCGGCTGGCCTCGTCAATACGCTGACGGCGTTGATCCTCGTCTATACCGCGCAGGGCATACCGCTGGCGATCTTCATCCTGTCGGAATTCATGCGCACGGTTTCGGACGATCTGAAGAATGCCGGGCGCATCGACGGGCTTTCCGAATATGCGATCTTCTTCCGCCTGGTGCTGCCGCTGGTGCGCCCGGCCATGGCGACGGTCGCGGTCTTCACCATGATCCCGATCTGGAACGATCTCTGGTTCCCGCTGATCCTGGCGCCCTCCGAGGCCACCAAAACGGTGACGCTCGGATCGCAGATCTTCATCGGCCAGTTCGTCACCAACTGGAATGCGGTGCTGGCGGCCCTGTCGCTGGCGATCCTGCCGATCCTCGTCCTCTACGTCATCTTCTCGCGGCAGCTGATCCGCGGCATCACGTCAGGAGCCGTCAAGTGACCGAAAAACCGATCCGCGTCCTCGTTGCCGGACTCGGCAATATGGGCCGCAGCCATGCGCTCGCCTATCACAATAATCCCGGCTTCGAGGTCGTCGGTCTCGTCAACCGCTCGACGCCGCAATTGGAGCCTGAGCTGAAGGGCTATACGATCCATCCCGACTTCACGACGGCGCTGGCCGAGCTGAAGCCGGACCTCTGCTCCATCAATACCTATTCCGACAGCCATGCCGATTATGCTGTCGCCGCCTTCGAGGCCGGCTGCGATGTCTTCGTGGAAAAGCCGCTGGCGACAACGGTCGCAGACGCGGAGCGCGTCGTCGCGGCAGCCAGGAAGGCGGGGCGCAAGCTGGTGATCGGTTATATCCTTCGCCATCATCCTTCCTGGATGAAGCTGATCGAGGAGGCGCGCAAGCTCGGCCCGCCTTACGTCTTCCGCATGAACCTCAACCAGCAGTCCAGCGGCCCGACCTGGGCGACGCACAAGTCGCTGATGCGCACGACCTCGCCGATCGTCGATTGCGGCGTGCATTATGTCGACGTCATGTGCCAGATCACCGATGCGAGGGCCGTCGAGGTACGCGGCATGGGACTGCGCATGTCCCACGAGATCGCTGCCGACATGTATAATTACGGTCACCTGCAGGTGCTGTTCGAGGACGGTTCCGTCGGCTGGTACGAGGCCGGCTGGGGCCCGATGATCTCGGAAACAGCCTTCTTCGTGAAAGATGTGATGTCGCCGAAGGGGGCGGTGTCGATCGTCATGGATCCGAACGCGAGGTCCGACGATATCGACACGCACACCAAGACCTCGGTGATCCGCCTGCACACGGCCGAGACTGGGCCTGACGGCAAGTTCATCCGGCCTGACCAGGATATGACGATGACGGGCGAGCCCGGTCATCAGGCGCTCTGCGACCTGGAACAGGCCTTCATGCTGAGGGCGATCCGCGAGGATCTGGACCTCGACCGCCATATGGCGGATGCGGTGGCGTCGCTGCGCATCTGCCTTGCCGCCGACGAGAGCGTGCGCACCGGCCAGCCGGTCAGATTATAAGGAAAGACCCGTGGGATCGCTTCAACTCAAATCCATCCGCAAGACCTATGGCACGCATGAAGTGCTGAAAGGCATCGACCTCGAGGTCAAGGACGGCGAATTCGTCATCTTCGTCGGGCCGTCGGGCTGCGGGAAATCGACGCTGTTGCGCAGCATTGCAGGCCTCGAAGACGTCACGTCAGGCGCCGTCGTCATCAATGGCCGCGATGAGACCCTGACGCCGCCGGCCAAGCGCGGCATCGCCATGGTGTTTCAGTCCTACGCGCTCTATCCGCATCTGACGGTCAAGGACAATATGGGACTTGGTCTCAAGCAGGCCGGCACCGCCAAGGATGAGATCGATAGGCGTGTCGGCAAGGCATCCGGCATGCTCTCGCTGCAACCCTATCTGGCGCGCCGGCCGGCCGAGCTCTCCGGCGGCCAGCGCCAGCGCGTCGCCATCGGCCGCGCCATCGTGCGCGAACCGGAACTCTTCCTGTTCGATGAGCCGCTGTCGAACCTCGATGCGGCGCTGCGCGTCCAGACCCGCCTCGAAATCGCCCGGCTGCACCGCAGCCTGAAGGCAACGATGATCTATGTCACCCACGACCAGGTCGAGGCGATGACGCTTGCCGACAAGATCGTGGTGCTGAATGCCGGCGCGATCGAGCAGATCGGTTCGCCGATGGAACTCTACAAACGACCGGCCAATGTCTTCGTCGCCGGCTTCATCGGCTCGCCGCAGATGAATTTCATTGCGGCAGAGAAGGTCGGCGACCACAGCGCCAAGACGATCGGCGTGCGTCCCGAACACCTGACGCTGTCGCGCGACCAGGGGACTTGGGCTGCGAAGGTCGTGCATGTCGAGCATCTCGGGGCCGACACGATCATCTATCTGGAATCCGACCAGTGCGGCCTGCTGACCGCACGTCTGTTTGGCGAGCATCAGTACGAGCCGGACGAGATCGTCTATGCGACGCCGGATCAGGCGCACGTCCATCGTTTCGACGTCGACGACCAGGCGATCCGTTAAGCGCATGACAGAACGAAAAGCCCGCCAGCCAACCCGACGGGGTTTTCGTTTCCAGTCGGGTGCGGGTTTGATCAGCCGAGTACGGGCCGCATGAAGCTGCGTTCATAGCTGACGATACTGCGGTTACGTTTGTCGAGTTCGAAAGCCGCCTGACATTCCGGATCGCTTGCCATGCGTGTGCGATAGTCCTCGTAGGCGGCAAGGCTCGGGAAGGAAAACAGTGCAATGGCAATGTTGTTGGCGCCTTCGGATGGCAGGAAATAACCGTGATGGGTGCCGCCCATCCTGTTGACGATCGGAATCCAGAGCCGGGCATATTGCTCGAATTCGGCAAGCTTGTACGGATCGATCACATAGCGCAGGTGGCAGGTAATCATTGAAATATCCCATTTCTTAAAGTGCCAGGCAGAGGGCTACCGGGCTCATTTGGTTTGCTCAACTTCTGGCACCGGCCTCGGAGAGTTCAAGTGCCTTATGGTGATAGCTGCATCACGATTGCTGACAGGTCGGACAACCTGAAATGAAAAAGGCGTCGTTTCGCGGCGCCCTTTGCCTCAGCAGTATTGGCGAAATCAGTCGCGGATGATCAGCAGGTCGGCTGCCATGAAGCGCAGGGTTACGGTTTCGCCGGCCTGCGGCGGGGTGATGCCGGGGCTGTTGAACATGTCGAAGGAGATGACGTTGCCCCCAACATTCATGCGGGTGCGAATGACCGACCCCAGGAAGTGGGCCGAAACGACCTGGCCGGTCAGCGCCGTGTCGCTCTTGACGCTGTCGGAGAGCGAGCCGGCTTCCGGACGCAGGGCCAGCGAGATGGTTTCGCCAGTCTTGTGAGCGGCCACCGACTGCTTCAGCGTTATGCCCTGATCACCGATCTGGATGCGGTTGGTGTCGGGATCGACGACTTTGGCTTCGATGAGGTTCAGCGTGCCGACGAAGGAGGCGACGAAGCGCGTCGCCGGCGTGTTGTAGATCTCGAAGGGCGAACCGATCTGGTCAGCCTTGCCGGCATTCATGACGACGATGCGGTCGGAGATCGACAGGGCTTCTTCCTGATCATGGGTGACGAAGACCGTGGTGATGCCGAGCTGCTGCTGGATCTGGCGAATTTCCTCGCGCAGCGAGACGCGGATCTTGGCGTCGAGCGCGGAGAGCGGCTCGTCAAGCAACAGCACCTGCGGCTTGACGGCAAGCGCGCGGGCAAGGGCGACACGCTGCTGCTGGCCGCCCGATAGTTGATAGGGGAAGCGGTCGGCCAGATGATCGAGTTTGATCAGGCCGAGCATTTCCTTGACGCGGGCGTCGATCTTGGGCTTCGGCGCGCCGGCGACCTTGAGGCCGAAGGCGACATTGTCGTGCACGGTCATGTTGGGGAACAATGCATAAGCCTGGAAGACCATGCCGATGTTGCGCTGGTTCGGCTTCAGCGAGCTCTGATCCTTGCCATTGATGGTCAGCGTGCCGCCGGTCGGCGTTTCGAAGCCGGCGATCATGCGCAGGACGGTCGTCTTACCGCAGCCTGACGGGCCGAGAAAGGAGACGAACTCACCCTTTTCAATCGTCATGTTGAAGTTCTTGACGACCTGCACCGGGCCGAAGGATTTCTGAATGTTGGTCAGTGTGAGAAAGGACATGAACCAGTTACCTTAAGCCTTTGCCGGGCGGGCTTTGCCGACGCGGGAAACGAGATTGAGCAGGCCCATGCTGAGCCAGGTGATCGAGAAGGCGATGACGGCGAGCGCCGAAGGCTCATAGGCCTTGTTGGCACCGACGAGCTGCAGGTAGGGACCGAAGGCCGGACGGTTGAGCAGTGCGGCGAAGGTGAATTCACCCATGACGATCGCGAGCGTGATAAAGGCGCCTGAGAGCACGCCGCTCATGACGTTGGGGAAAATGCACTTGAACATGATGGTCGTCCAGCTGGCGCCAAGACTTTCGGCTGCCTCCGTCAGGGTGCGGACGTCGATGGCGCGCATGGCGGTATCGACGGCGCGGTACATGTAGGGCAGGGACAGGGTGATATAGGAGAAGACCAGCAGGATGTTGGTGCCAGTCGTTGAACCCGTCAGCGGCAGGTAGGACGACGAATTGTACATCCTGAGGTAACCGAAGACGATGACGATCGCCGGAATGACAAGCGGCAGCAGCGTGATGAATTCGACGACGGGGCGCATCTGCGGCAGGCGCAGCCGCACCCAATAGGCCGTTGGCACGACGAGCAGCATGCCGAAGACGATGGTCAGCAGCGCCATCAGCATGGAATAGCCGAAGGTCTCGCGGAACTGAATGTCCGAGAAGACCGATTGATAGGCGTCGAGGCTGTATTCGCCGCGGCGCATGCGCAGCGAAAACTCGATTGTGCCGATCAGCGGGATGATGAAGTAGGACGCGCCGAGAATGATGGCGATCCAGGCTCCGAGACGTTGAGCTTTCATTTCTGCCACCGTTCGGCGCGCATGCGCAGCAGGAGGTAAAGGACGTTGGAGACGCCGGTGATGACGATCATGCCGAGCGCGATGGCGTAACCGAGGTTGGCATTATGCAGAACATCGCCGCGGATCTGCGCATAAAGCAGGATTGGCACGATGTTCAGCGAGCTGCCGGTCAGCGCAAAGGCTGTGGCGATGGCGCCGAAGGCATTGGCAAAGAGCAGCAGCGTCGTGCCGAGCAGGCTTGGCCAGAGGATCGGCAGCGCGACCATCGTCCAGTACTGACGGTTGGTGGCCCCGAGAATCTGCGATGCTTCGCGCCATTCCTTCTTCATGCCGTCGAGAGCCGGCGTCAGGATCAGCACCATCAGCGGAATCTGGAAATACATGTAGGTGATGGTGAGGCCGAAGAAGGACAGCAGGTTGAAGCCGGTGCCGTAGAGATTGAAGCCGAACCATTCGCGCAGGAAGATCGTCACAAGGCCGGTGCGGCCGAGCGTTGCGAGGAAGGCGAAGGCGAGCGGCACGCCGGCGAAATTCGAGGCGACGCCGGAGAAGGTCAACAGCGTCGAGCGCACGGAGGCGGGCAGGCCGCCGAGCACGACGGCCCAGGCAAGGAAAAAGCCGATCAACGCGCCGCCGAGGGCGGAGGCGACCGAGACGCGGATACTGATCCAGTAAGCGCTCATGATTGATGGCGTAAAAAGATCGCCGATATTCTTCAGCGTGAAATCGCCCTCGGGCGTCAGGAACGCGCCCACCACGAGATAAAGCGTGGGGATGATCAGGAATAGCAGGGAGAAAATAATGAAGGGTGCGATGCCCAGCCAGTCGATCACGCGGTCTTTGTTGATCAAGGGGGCACTGCTCGCCATCGGCGTTGAAACGGTGCTCATGGAAAAGCTCATCCTGGGGCGTCGGAGTGAGAAGACCTCCCCGCCTTACGGCGGGGAGGCAGGATCAAACTTTACTGAACGTTGGCGCCGACGACGGAATCCCAGTTCTTGGTGATGGTTTCCTTGCCGGCGGCCTGCTCTTCCAGCGTCGGGAAGACAGCCTTTTCATAGGCTGCTGCCGGCGGCAGCTTGTCGAGCAGTTCCTTCGGGATCTTGTTGTTCTTGGCAAGATCGTTGAAGCGGATCGGGTGGCAATAGCCCTTCAGCCAGCCGAGCTGACCTTCGTCGGAATAGAGATATTCCATCCAGAGCTTGGCAGCGTTCGGGTGCGGAGCGAAGGCGGAAATCGCCTGAACGTAGACGCCGGCTACGACGCCGGTCTTCGGAACGACGACCTCGAACGGAGGATTGCCCTTCAGGCCTTCTCCCCACGAGAGGGCGTTGTAGTCCCACGCGATGACGATTGGCGTGGAGCCCTGCGCGAAGGGAGCAGCCTTGCCGACGACCGGCACGAAATTGCCGCTCTTGTTCAGTTCGGCGAAGAACTTCAGGCCCTCTTCGCCTGCCTTGGCAGCGTCGCCGCCGGATGCGGAAAGACCAGCGGCATAGACGCCCTGGACAGCCTGGTTGGCGCTGCGCGGATCGCCTGCGAGGGCGACGCTGTTTGCATAGTCGCTCTTCTTCAGGTCGGCCCAGTCAGTCGGCGATTCCTTGACGAGATCCTTGTTCACCAGGAGCGCGAGAACGCCGTAATAGTCGCCGTACCAGTAGCCTTCAGCATCCTTGGCGCTGTCAGGAATGGAATCCCAGGTGGAGACCTTATAAGGCTGGATCAGGCCGTCTTTCTTGGCAGACGGGCCGAAAGAGAGGCCGACGTCGATGACGTCAGGAGCCTGCGGGCCGGTGTTGCCCTTGTTGGCCTTGATGGCTTCGATTTCGTCGCCCGAACTTGCATCCGGGTTCAGTTCGTTGACCTCGAGGCCGTACTTGGCCTTGAAGCCGGCAATGACTTCGCCATAGCCGCACCAGCTGTGCGGCAGAGCGATCGTCGTCAGGCTTCCTTCTTTTTTGGCGGCGGCGATAAGTTCAGCGCTCGGCTCGGCGGAGGCAATCGCGGTCGAGGCCACGATCATCGCAGTAGAAAGCGACAGAAGTCGAGAAATGTTAGAGATCACTGTTGTTCTCCTTCGGGTTTTCAGTGTCTGGCGATGCTGTTAATGAGATTACATGAAGCTTGTGTGACAGTTCGGTGACGTTAATTCTGCTGTGAATAGCAGGGGTTGCGACAAATGCTTTATTTGCGACAACGCCGTCTGTTTCCGCGAAAAATCCGTCATTGTTTTTCTTCTGTTTTAGTCTTGTCCTCCTAACCCGGTTTGCGGAAAAGCCTGGTCTGCTCGAACAGGCCTTCCAGTGTCTTCATGCGCTCCTTCGTCTCGTCCCAGGTCGAATTCTGCACGGCCTCGATCAGCGCTTCGACGATGAAAAGGGTGACGACGGAGGAATCCCAGGCCGACGGCGCCTCGATCCGGACGCGGAAGGCATGCCTGGCGAGCTTGGCCGCGGGCGAACCCCACTGGTCGGTGAAGACGATGATTTCGGCGCCGCGCTTGCGGGCGGCGGTCGCAAGGCTCACCATCTCCTGCTCATAGCGGCGGATGTCGAAGATGATCAGGATGTCGCCGGCATTCATGTTGAGGACATATTGCGGCCAGCTGCTGGAATTCGACGATAGCAGCGTCGTTGCCGGCCGGATCACCTGCATATGCGTGAAAAAATATTCGGCAAGCGCGCCGGTGATGCGGCCGCCAACGAAATAAAGGCCGCGCTTGCGGTCGGAGAGCAACGCGGCGACGCTGTCGAACGTCGCGGTGTCGAGATCGGTCAGCGTCTGGCGCAGATTGCCCATGATGGCATCGGCGAAACGGTTGAGAATATGGGTGCCTGGTGCGTTCTGCGCCCAGCGGTCGTGCTTGGCGATCGGGTTCGAGATCGTCGCTTCGACTTCCTGATGCAGATGCGCCTGAAAGTCCGGATAACCCTTGAAGCCGAGCTTCTGCACCATGCGCAC
>NZ_VSZV01000338.1:17714-39744 GCF_008919455.1 Rhizobium sp. PEPV16 | reverse complement strand
CCAAATGCGAGTGTATGACGTCCGAAACCGTCTTCGACGCAACTGTCACGTAACTATGCTCCCCGGGATGGTCTGGCGCCACTTTCCCACTCAAAGTTAACAACGCTGTCATAATCCATGTCAACCACTGTCATGAAAAGAAATTTTCAGCCCATGCTTGACACTGACCGAAACCTGAAGAATTCTTTTCTTCATCAAGAATTTGTTAAGGGATAGGAGTGGCGCCTTTGGTGCTGGCCCGGCCGAAAATCCTCAGTGAAGCGGACGGTGACTGCGTCGGGATCGAACGCACCCAAGGCCGAAGCCCGGTGCTTCTGGTCTGCGAGCACGCTTCGAATGCGCTTCCAGCCCTTTTCGGCGATCTCGGCCTGCCCAGCGAAGCGCTCTCCAGTCACATTGCCTGGGATCCAGGCGCGCTTGCGGTCGCCCGCATCCTATCGGAAGCGCTCGACGCGACGCTCGTTTACCAGCGGTTCTCCCGGCTTATCTACGACTGCAACCGGCCGCCCAGTTCACCCGGCGCGATGCCGGAGACCAGCGAGATCTACGCCATTCCCGGCAATAGGGGTTTGAGCCCCGAAGAACGGCTTGCGCGCACCGACGCGCTCTATGTGCCTTTCCACGACGCCATTCGCGGACTGATCCGCGATCGCCGGGCGAGGGGGCAAGACAGCGTCATCGTGACGATGCACAGCTTCACGCCGGTCTATCACGGCCGCGAACGCGCGGTCGAACTCGGCATATTGCATGATGAGGATAGCCGGCTCGCTGACCTGATGCTGAGGGCAGCGGCAGAGGCGCCGCTTTACAGGACGGAACGCAACGAGCCCTACGGACCCGAGGACGGCGTGACCCACACGCTGATCCTGCACGGGCTTTCGAACGGCTTGCGCAATGTGATGATCGAGGTCCGCAACGACCTCATCGCAGACGATAGCGGCCAAGGGGTCATGGCTGACTATCTAAAAGGGCTGCTCCAGCAAAGCTTGGACGCCTGATAAAAAGAAGACCCGAGGGAGCAGTTTATCTGCGGACGTCCGCATGGCGAAAATGCCACGGACAATTGGCACTGAATCGGCCCGCAATCCCGCGGCCGGTCGTGAACAGGGGGAAGTCATGTCGGACTATACCGAACTGGACAAGAAGCAGGATGTGCACATCCTGCATTCCATGGGCTATGCCCAGGAACTCGAACGGCGCATGAGTTCATTTTCGAATTTCGCCGTCTCATTTTCCATCATCTGCATTCTCTCCGGCGGCATCAATTCGCTGGCCCAGGCGACCTCCGGTGCCGGCGGTGCCGCAATCGGCATCGGTTGGCCGCTCGGCTGCTTCATCTCGCTCGTCTTCGCCGTCGCCATGGCGCAGATCAGCTCGGCCTATCCGACGGCCGGCGGTCTCTATCACTGGGGTTCGATCCTCGGCAACCGTTTCACCGGCTGGCTGACCGCCTGGTTCAACCTGCTCGGTCTCGTCACCGTGCTTGGCGCCATCAATGTCGGTACCTACTATTTCTTCATGGGTTCGTTCGGCACGACCTATCTCGGACTGACCGACTCGACGACGGTGCGCATCATCTTCCTCGTGATCATCACCGGCGCGCAGGCGCTCGTGAACCACATGGGCATCGGATTGACCGCGAAGCTGACCGACTTTTCGGGTTATCTCATCTTCGCGACCTCGATCGCGCTGGCGGTCGTCTGCCTCATCGCAGCGCCCTCCTACGAGATCGGTCGCCTCTTTACCTTCGCCAACTATTCCGGCGAAGTCGGCGGCAATGTCTGGCCGACCACCTCCGGTGCCTGGGTCTTCCTTCTCGGCCTGCTGCTGCCAATCTACACCATCACCGGCTATGACGCCTCGGCGCATACATCGGAAGAGACGGTCAAGGCTGCCGAATCGGTCCCGCGCGGCATGGTCGCCTCGGTGCTCTGGTCGGCGCTTTTCGGCTATATCATGCTGTGCGCCTTCGTGCTCATGCTGCCGAACATGGATGATGCGGCAAAACAGGGCTGGAACGTGTTCTTCTGGGCGATGGACAGCCAGGTGAACCCGATCGTCAAGGATATTCTCTATCTTGCCATCCTGGTCAGCCAGTGGCTGTGCGGCCTTGCGACCGTCACCTCGGTCTCGCGCATGATCTTTGCCTTCTCGCGTGACGGCGGCCTGCCGGCGTCGAAGGCACTGTCGAAGGTCAGCCCGCAGTATCGCACACCGGTGGCCGCGATCTGGACCGGCTCGATCCTGTCGGTTCTGTTCGTCTGGGGCTCTTCGCTCGCTACGATCGGTGATACGCCGGTCTATACGATCGTCGTGTCGTGCACAGTCATCTTCCTGTTCTTCTCCTTCGCGATCCCGATCACCCTCGGTCTCTTTGCCTGGGGCACGTCGAAGTGGGACAAGATGGGTCCGTGGAACCTCGGCGAAGGCGCCTTCAAGCTCTTTGCGGTGCTGACTGTCATCGCGATGATCCTGATCTTCATCCTCGGCATCCAGCCACCGAATGAATGGGCGCTCTACATCACCGTCGGTTTCCTGGTGCTGACGGCGATCGTCTGGTTCGGCTTCGAAAGCCGCCGCTTCAAGGGGCCGCCGATCGGTGCCGAAGTGGCAAAGCGCCAGGCCGAGATCGCGGCCGCTGAAGCAGCCGTCGGCGAAAGCGGCGAAAACTAAGCATCGAGGCTTCCCTCTCAAATGGTGGGGCCGCATCTTGCGGCCCCATCACCGGTTCAACGAAAAGGCATCAGGTCGCAACGTCCGGCCGAGAGCATGCGATTTCGTTGCCCCGTTTTTCAATCCTAGTTCAGGCGGATCAATCATGAGCAGCAGCTACACAATCGAAGATCTCAGGAAGGATGTTGCCGAAGGGCGCATCGATACGGTTCTGGCTTGCCAGGTGGATATGCAGGGCCGGCTGATGGGCAAGCGTTTCCAGGCGGAATACTTCGTCGAGAGCGCCTGGAAGGAAACGCACAGCTGCAACTATCTGATTGCTACCGATATGGAGATGGAGACCGTCTCCGGCTACAAGGCGACAAGTTGGGAGAAGGGCTACGGCGACTATACGATGAAGCCGGATCTTGCGACGCTGCGCCGTATTCCTTGGCTCGAAGGCACCGCGCTGGTGCTCTGCGATATGCTTGACCATCATACGCACGAGGAGGTCGCCCACTCGCCGCGCGCGATCCTGAAGAAGCAGGTCAAGCGCCTCGAGGATATGGGCATGAAGGCCTACATGGCCTCCGAGCTCGAATTCTTCCTGTTCGACCAGACCTACGAGGCGGCGCAGGCTTCCGGCTACCGCAACCTCAAGCTCGCCAGCGCCTATAACGAGGACTACCACATCTTCCAGACCACCAAGGAAGAAGAGGTGATGCGGGCGATCCGCACCGGGCTGCAGGGCGCCGGCATTCCGGTCGAGAACTCCAAGGGCGAGGCTTCGGCCGGCCAGGAGGAGATCAACGTGCGCTACGCCGATGCGCTCGCCATGGCCGACCGGCACGCGATCATCAAGAACGGCTGCAAGGAGATCGCCTGGTCGAAGGGCAAAGCCATCACCTTCCTGGCCAAGTGGAATTACAATGCCGCCGGCAGTTCCTCGCATATTCATCAGTCGCTCTGGAGCCTGGAGGAAAAGCCGCTATTCTTCGACCATACCGGCAAATACGGCATGTCGCCGCTGATGCACAATTACGTCGCCGGGCTTCTCGCCCATGCGAGCGAGATCACCTATTTCCTGGCGCCCTACATCAATTCCTACAAGCGTTTCATGGCCGGCACATTCGCGCCGACCAAGGCGATCTGGAGCAAGGACAACCGCACCGCCGGCTACCGGCTCTGCGGCGAGGAGACCAAGGGAATTCGTATCGAGTGCCGCGTCGGCGGCTCCGATCTCAATCCCTATCTCGCCTTCGCCGCGCTGCTCGCCGCCGGCATTGACGGGATCGAAAACAAGCTTGAGCTCGAAGCGCCCTTCGTCGGCGACGCCTATGGCGGCAAGGGCGTTCGCGAGATCCCGCGCACGCTACGCGCGGCGGCGACTGAAATGACGGAATCGGCGATGCTGCGCAAAGCCTTTGGCGACGACGTGATCGACCATTACACCCGCGCTGCCGAATGGGAGCAGGAAGAATACGACCGCCGCATCACCGATTGGGAAGTGGCGCGCGGTTTCGAAAGAGCTTAATAGGCATTTGCGGGCTGCTTGCCCCTCACCCTAACCCTCTCCCCGTAAAAACGGGGAGAGGGGACGTGGCAAACGCAGCGTCGATGTTGGGGAAAGCCGGTGCGGCATATCCCCTTCGCCCCGTTTATGGGGAGAAGGTGCCGGCAGGCGGATGAGGGGCCACGGCCTCACTCAAATTTTGAAGAATACGAGGACAGGAACAGATCATGGCAATGATCCAATGTATTTCACCGGTTGACGGGTCGGTCTATGCCGAGCGCGCAGCCCTTTCTCTCGATGCCGCCAAGGATGTGGTGGCGCGCGCTCGCAAGGCGCAGAAAGCCTGGGCGAAACGGCCGCTCGAAGAGCGTGTGCAACTGGTGCTGAAGGGTGCTGCGCGGCTGAACGAGATGTCCGATGTCGTCGTGCCGGAGCTTGCCTGGCAGATGGGCCGGCCGGTCAAGTATGGCGGCGAATACAAGGGCTTCAACGAGCGTTCCAACTATGTCGCCTCGATCGCGGCGGATGCGATGGCGCCTGTTGTCGTCGAGGAGAGCGATCGTTTCGAGCGGCGCATCGAGCGCGAAGCGCATGGCGTCGTCTTCGTCGTCGCACCATGGAACTATCCCTACATGACGGCGATCAACACGATCGCGCCGGCGCTGATGGCCGGCAATACGGTGGTGCTGAAACATGCCTCGCAGACGCTGCTGGTCGGTGAGCGGCTGGTGCAGGCCTTCACCGAGGCCGGCGTTCCCGAAGATGTGTTCCAGAACGTCTTCCTCGATCACGAAACGACGTCGGCGCTGATTGCCGCCGGCAGCTTCAATTTCGTCAACTTCACCGGATCGGTCGAAGGCGGGCGGTCGATGGAGCGGGCCGCCGCCGGCACATTCACCGGCCTTGGCCTCGAACTCGGCGGCAAGGATCCGGGTTATGTCATGGAGGACGCCGATCTCGAGGCGGCCGTCGACACGCTGATGGACGGCGCGACCTACAATTCCGGCCAGTGCTGCTGCGGCATCGAGCGCATCTACGTGCATGAATCGCTCTATGACGCCTTCGTCGAGAAGTCGGTTGCCTGGGTGTCGAACTACAAGCTCGGTAATCCGCTCGATCCCGATACGTCACTCGGGCCGATGGCGCATAAGCGCTTCGCCAAGGTGGTGCGCGAGCAGATCGCCGATGCGGTTTCGAAGGGCGCCAAAGCGCTTGTCGATCCCAAGCTTTTCCCCCAGGATGACGGCGGCGCCTATCTCGCACCTGAGATTCTCGTCAATGTCGACCACTCCATGGCCTTCATGCGCGAAGAGACTTTCGGTCCGGCAGTCGGCATCATGAAAGTGAAGAGCGACGAGGAGGCACTCGCTTTGATGAACGACAGCCAGTATGGGCTGACGGCCTCGCTCTGGACCAGGGATGCCGAGCGGGCAGGGCCGCTCGGCCGCGAGATCGAAACCGGCACCGTTTTCATGAACCGCGCAGACTATCTCGACCCGGCGCTTTGCTGGACCGGCGTCAAGGAGACCGGCCGCGGCGGCTCGCTGTCGATCATCGGCTTCCACAATCTGACGCGCCCGAAATCCTTCCATCTGAAGAAAGTCACAGCATGAGCAGCAACATCACCGCAAACTGGAGCTATCCGACATCGGTCAAGCTCGGCCGGGGCCGCATCGCGGAACTGGCTGACGCCTGCAAGAGCCTCGGCATCAAGAAGCCGCTGCTCATCACCGACCGCGGCCTTGCCTCGATGGCAATCACCAAGACTGCGCTCGATATTCTCGAAGATGCCGGTCTCGGCCGGGCGATCTTTGCCGATGTCGATCCAAACCCGAACGAGAAGAACCTCGAAGCCGGCGTCAGGGCTTTCAAGGACGGCGGCCATGACGGCGTCGTCGCCTTCGGCGGCGGCTCCGGCCTCGATCTCGGCAAGTGTGTCGCCTTCATGGCCGGCCAGACGCGGCCGGTCTGGGACTTCGAAGATATCGGCGACTGGTGGACGCGTGCGAGCCTCGAGGGCATCGCCCCGATCGTCGCGGTGCCGACAACGGCAGGCACCGGTTCGGAAGTCGGGCGCGCCAGCGTCATCACCAATTCCGAAACGCATGTGAAGAAGATCATCTTCCATCCGAAGTTCCTGCCTGGTGTCGTCATTTCCGATCCGGAACTGACGGTCGGCATGCCGAAGATCATCACGGCCGGCACTGGCATGGATGCCTTCGCCCATTGCCTGGAGGCCTATTCCTCGCCCTTCTATCACCCGATGTCAGCCGGCATCGCGCTCGAAGGCATGCGGCTCGTCAAGGAATTCCTGCCGCGCGCCTATAGGGAAGGCACGGATCTGGAAGCTCGCGCCAATATGATGGCCGCCGCCGCCATGGGCGCGGTCGCCTTCCAGAAGGGGCTCGGCGCCATTCACGCGCTGTCGCACCCGATCGGCGCGGTCTACAACACCCATCACGGCATGACCAACGCGGTGGTGATGCCGGCGGTGCTGCGCTTTAACCGCAAGCCGATCGAGGAGAAGATCGGCCGTGCCGCGGCCTATCTCGGCATTTCGGGCGGTTTCGACGGGTTCTACGATTATGTGCTGAAGCTCCGCTCCGAACTCGGCGTGCCGGAGACGCTGTCGGCGATGGGAATCGCCGCCGACCGCATCGACGAATTGTCAGCGATGGCGATCGAAGATCCGAGCGCCGGCGGCAACCCGGTTGCAATGACACTCGAAAATACCAAGGCCCTTTTCAGGGATTGCTTCTGACAACATAAGAGCGGACCTATAGACTGGCCTGGAAAACCTCGGTTTTCCGGGCTTTTTTCGTTGCCGCGATATCCCTAGTTTTAGGGATGTGAAAAATACCGGCTGCAATTTCGCCGCGCGTGTTTCGAATTTGTTAACCATGATTAGAAAGAATGAATTAACCGCACAATGCTCCGAGGGTGCGTAAAAGAGCGATTCCAGCTCGCACCATTTTCCTTCCGAGGACCGAACATGCCTGTCATCACATTCGCAAATACCAAGGGCGGCGCCGGCAAAACGACCGCTGTTCTGCTGCTCGCGACCGAGCTTGCCCGCAAAGGTTATCGCGTCACCATTCTCGACGCCGACCCGCAGCACTGGATTTCGCGCTGGCACGAAATATCAGGCCATGTGCCCAATGTTTCGGTGATCGATTTCGTCACAACTGCGTCGCTGCCGCTGCATATCAGCGAGAACAAGCACAATACCGACTATTTCATCGTCGACCTGCCGGGTGCGCGCAATCCGCTGCTTGCCACCGCCGTCGGCCTTTCCGACCATGTGCTGATCCCGATCCAGGGCTGTGCGATGGATGCGCGTGGTGGCGCGCAGGTGCTCGAACTGCTACAGTATCTGGATGAGAAGGCCGGGATCAAGATCGGCCATTCGGTGGTGCTCACCCGCGTCAACTCGATGGTGACGACGCGGGCGCTGCAAGTCGTCAAGTCGCTGCTCAGCGAGCGGCATGTGCCGGTGCTCGATACGGCTATCATCGAACGCTCCGCCTTCCGCGACATCTTCGACTGTGGCGGCACGCTGCACACGATCGATCCCACACGCGTCAGCAACCTCGACAAGGCCCGGGAAAACGCCACCTGTTTTGCCGAAGAAATAATGCGCAAGCTGCCGGTCAGGCTGACGGCATCCGCCTGCATGGCGACGGCAGCCTGACAGTTCCCACATCCTCGAACGAAGTGCGTCCGGTTCGCTCCGCGACGCATTTCGTTTTTCAGGCGCTTGCCGTGCGGCTGCCATCATTGAGAGAATGAGCCAGAAGGTCAGAAAGACGCCTTTTGATTTCGGCCAATTCGTCCGACATGCGATTGCGTTGTCGCGGCAGGCCTATATCGATCACCTCTAGAATGCGTCCCGGCCAGGGGCGCATCACGACGACGCGATCCGCCAAAAAGGCTGCTTCTTCGATATCGTGCGTGACGAGCAGCATCGTCGTGGCATTCACGCGCCATAGATCGATCAGATGATCCTGGAGTTCGACACGCGTCATCGCATCGAGTGCGGAGAAGGGCTCGTCCAATAGGAGAACGGCCGGCTTCGTCACGAGTGCTCGCGCCAAGGCCACGCGTTGCGCCTGCCCGCCGGACAGCTCCTTTATCCAGCGCTTCTCGTACCCGCGAAGGCCAATCTTCTCCAAGGCCGCCGATACCTGCTCATCCCGTTCGCTGCTTGCCAGATGGCGCAGGCCGAAACCGATATTGTCCGCGACTGTCAGCCATGGAAAGAGCCGGGGCTCCTGGAAGACGATATTCACGAGCCAGTCCGGCTCTGTCAGCAGCCGTCCCTCCAAGCTGATTTCGCCTTGTGTAGGGGCTTCGAGGCCCGACAACAGTCTCAGAAGGGTGCTCTTGCCGCAACCCGATCCTCCGATGACCGCGACCAACTCTCCCTTGCCGATACTGAGGCAGAAGTCTTGCAGAGCATGTGTTCCGTTGGGATAGATCTTGGATAGGGAGCGGATGTCAAGCATGTCAGATCGCGTTCGCATGGGTGTCGCGCCAGCGCAGGAACGGCACGCTCGCAATTAGAAGCAGGCTATCGGTCGCCTTGCCGACAACGGCAAAGATCAAAATAGCCGCCAGGATCTGATCCGGCTTTCCGAGTTGCTGACCATCCACCAGAAGATATCCCAGGCCTTCGGATGCGCCCATGAATTCTGCCGCAACGACGAACATCCAACCGAGGCCCAGGCCTGCGCGCAGGGCAAGGATAAAGTCCGGAAGGACCGCCGGCAGCAGGATCAGACGAATGAGCTCGAAGCCCGAAAGTCGAAAGACGCGACCGACCTCTACGATGCGCCTGTCGACGCCCACGACGGCGCCATAGACTCCTAGATAGACCGGGAAGAAGACGCCAACGGCAATCAGGGCGACTTTGGAGGCTTCGAAAATACCGAACCACAGGATGAACAGAGGCACCCAGGCAATAGAGGGAATGGCTCTCAGAGCCTGCAGGGTCGGATCCAGCAGACGTGCAAGCGGTTTGGAGTACCCGGTCAGCGCCCCAAGAGCGGTCCCCGTCAGGGACCCGAAGGCGAAGCCGATCGCCACTCTGCGCAACGTCGCGCTGACATGCGTTGCCAGATCGCCGGAGGCCGCCAGCGCATAGACTGTATAGAGAATTTTCGAGGGCGGGGGCATCAAACGGCCTCCGACTATTCCCGCACGAACGAGGATTTCCCAGGCGGCAAACAACGCAACCGGAAACACGATTCCGACAATCGGGCGATCGAAAGGCGAAACCCGGCGCTGCCGGGTCTCCCTTCCTGTTTCCGCATTGTGCCATGACAGCGCGATGTGCACCAATGACATGGGAACGCTCTTTCTATCTTCACTGGCCGAGAGCGGCCGAGGCGTAGCTGGGATCGACCAGCGCCGATACGGTCTTGACGACATCGACATCCGCCTTGATGACGTCGGCCTTTTGCAAAGCGAGACCGGCTGCTTCGATCGTCTCGCGCTGTGCATCGCCGATTACGGAATAGGTGAGGTTCGTGCGCTCCAGCTGGCGCCCTATCACCGTGTCGGGCAGCTTGGTGGCTGCAACGAGGGCGGCTTTGAGATTGGTCGGATCTTTCAGAGCTTCAATGCGCGCCTTCTCGTAGGAAGCAAGCACGCGTTTGACGAGATCAGGATGCGCGCTAGCAAACTCTTCGCGCACGTTAAGCACGCCCCAGCTGTTGTTTTCCGGCTTGCGATAGAACAGCACATCGCCATCTTCAATCTCGGCGGAGGCCATGATCGGATCGAGGCCGGCCCAAGCGTCGACGTCGCCCCGCTTCAGCGCAAGGCGGCCGTCCGCGTGCTGTAACAGAACAAGCGAAACGTCCTTTTCAGTCAGACCTGCATCGGCGAGGGCGCGCACCAGGAAAATGTGCGGGTCGGTGCCGCGCGTCACGGCGATGGATTTGCCCTTGAGGTCTTGGACCTTGGCGATGCCGGTATCCTTGCGTGTTACGAGCGCAGTCCATTCCGGACGCGAATACACATAGATGGATTTGATCGGGTTGCCGTTGACGCGGCCGATCAAAGCAGCCGCACCCGCCGTCGAGCCAAAATCGAGGGAGCCGGCATTCAGGAATTCCAGGGCTTTGTTGGAGCCTGCGGACTGGACCCAGGTTATCTTGATCCCATCCTTTTCAAATTCCTTTTCCAGGATGCCTTCATCCTTCAGAATGAGGCTGACCGGGTTGTAGGTTGCCCAGTCCACGCGAATTTCCGAGACATCAGCAGCCTGCGCCGTGCCGGCTGCAACCAAACCCGCCAAAACGCTTAAAGCCAATCGAACAAGCGATTTCATACGACCTCCAAATGTTAGGAAGTGAAATCTACAGATTTAATAGCTTTTGGCGTGCTTTCGAGTTCCAAACTTTGGTACGGAAGAGCAATTTTGAACTGCCATCGCGGGCCGGGCCCGCCGCGTGACACTGTTGTCTGTTCGCATTGCGGTCATTCCGCCTGAAGACGCGAGGGTATGTTCAGTCGACGAATTCGACCGTCACTCCCGGCTTGACCATCTTGGCAAGCTCGGTGGCATCCCAGTTGGTCAGCCGGATGCAGCCATGGCTCTGAGTGCGGCCGATCTTCGAGGGCTCGGGGGTGCCATGGATGCCGTAGGTCGGCCTGGAAAGCGCCATCCAGACGGTGCCGACGGGACCGTTCGGGCCGGGCGGAATGTTGAGGATCTTGTCATTGGCGCCCTGCTGGAAATTGATCTTCGGATTGTAGGTGTAGCCGGGATTGAAGGCGACGCGCTCGACGTTGACCGTGCCTGACGGAGAGGGGGTATCGGTGGAGCCGATTGACGCCGGATAGGCAGCGAGGAGATTGCCGGCGCCGTCATAAGCGAAGACCTGCTTGCGGCCCTTGTCGGCGATGATGCGGGCGACCGCGCCGCTCTTCGGCTCGCCCGGATTGACGACCTTGATGACGGTGCCGGGAACGGTGAAGTCAGCGCCGGGGTTCATCTCCTTAAGGAAAGCCTCATCCATATGGAAACGCTCGGCCAGCATCTCGGTGGTCGAGGTGTAAGCCAGCGACGGCAACAGCGCCTTATGCGAATAGTCTTCCGGAATCTCGGCGACGAAGGGGCCGGCCGCATCGGCAGGCGTGATTGTATAGCTGACGACGGGCAACCCGCCGGTCATGCGCAGCTCTTCCAGAATGGCGTCGGTGTTGTTCGGGTCGAGCTTCGAGCCGGTCATCTGATCGTAGGCTAAGATCGCTTTCGTGACGTTCGAACCCATATGGCCGTCGATGACGCCGGGGGAGGCGCCGGCGCGGTCGAGGAAGACCTGCAAAGCGACGATCTCCGGCTTCGATTTGTTGTTCAGCGTGATGACAGGTTCATCGGGTGCGGCCTTCGGCTGATCGGCGGGCGGGATCTGCTGGTCGGGATCGATCGAGGCATAATCGTCGCCGGGCTGCGGATTGCCGATGCTGTTGTCCTCGGGATAGGGCTGGTCACCGAGCGGCTGGCGCTCGATCGCGGCATCTCGCGGGATGCCGCCGGTGACAGCGCCGCGCTCGGAATAACGCGTATCGCCATAGGGATTGTTGTCGGAATAATAGGGGTCGTTGCCGTACTGGTCGTTATAGACCTCGCGCGGGCCGGGCCGCGGAGGATAGTAGCCGCGGGCGCGCATCTCGGTGGCGACGACGTTGCCATAGTCGTCGATCAAGACGCGATTGCCGCTACGGTCGCGGGCGTAGATATAGCCGGCTGGAACATAGTCGAGGATTTCACCGCTCGGCGTCACAAGCACGATATCGCTCTGGCGGCGATCGCGGAACTGCTGCGCGCTTGCCTGCGGCGCTGTAGCCGCAAGAGCAGCCAGGACGGCCGCGAGACAAAATGCCGACTTCAAAAAGCGATCCACGTATCATACCTCGATCAGTGACTGGCAGACACACACCTGCGAATTTTGACGCTAGTGTGGAATTTATGAAAGCGTGCTGAACAAAATATGAAAATCACTAAGATTTCCTTTTACTCATAAACGTTTGCGTCCTTGTGTCAGTTCCGCAAACTTCACGGTTGCTGCAAAAACGCAAGATGCGGGCGACGCCGATTGACGAATGGCCGCGCGAAACCTAACGCTAGCGCATCATGCTTTCCAAAAAGCGAAATCGATTTACGGAAAGCATGATGCGCGGATTCAAAGTGTTAGAGCGTCGCTTGTGGCGTCCGGAAGGACGCACGGCGCTAAAGAGCCGATAATCCCTGAGGAGACCGTGATGATCGAATTTGCCGCCGCAAGCGGGCCGCGCCTGATGCTGGACGAAACATCGGTGCTGGATATCGGCGGATGCATCGTCGAAGGCGTCGACATCGCGCCGAAACGCGCCATTCCCGATGACGGCGACCCGCGAATCGATCACTCGCTCGAGGGCTTCCTGTTCACCTGCGGGCCGGACCATATCCGCCACCGCCAGCCGATCCCCGGCCGGGACGACGGCAAGGTCTATCCGCTGCACGGATCGGCCTCCGGTCATGCGGCAAAGGTGCTGTGGACGAAGTTCGAGAACGGCAATGCCGAATGCCGTGCCGATATCGACATTGTGACCGTCGAGGGACTGCCGCAGCGCATCGAGCGGCTGTGGCGGATCGATGGGGCGACCGGCGAGGTGCGGCTCGAGGACCGGGTCGTCAATACGAGCGACCGAACGGTGCCGACCTTCCTGATGTACCACATGAACACCGGCGGCAAATGGCTGGACGACGGCACACGGCTCGAAGGCCGGATGCTGGAAAATGGCGGGTTCCCCTGGGCCTTCGGCGAGGAGCCCGGCGGCATCTTCTGCGTCGCGGCGCCGGCGACGGAGGAGGGTTTCGCGGAGGTCCGCCTCGGACCGATCGCCGCAATCGGCGGCAGGACGCTGCGCGTGCGCTTTCGCACCGATACGCTGTCCTATCTGCAGGTCTGGCGGAACCAGAAGGCGCCGGCCCATATCATCGGCATCGAGCCGGTTTCGCATCGCTGGATATCGCGTGACGAGCTTGAGGCAGCCGGTGAATTCAAAATGCTGGCGCCTGGCGAGAGCCGCCGCTATGCGCTGACCTTTGCCTTCCTGTGAGCGAAGTGTTGTTGACGCTGGCAGACCTCCGTCGTAGACCTTCAGCCCAAGATTTTTGAGGAGACAAGACGATGGATATTCGCCAGATCGACGATGAATATTCGGTTTCGGGCCAGATCACGCTTGAGGAGCTCGACGAGATCAAGGCGTTGGGCTTCAAATCGATCGTCTGCCACCGTCCCGACCACGAAAGTCCCGATCAGACGTCGTTCTCCGTCATCGAGGCGCGCGCGAGGGAGCTCGGTCTCGAAATTGCCCATGTGCCTGTTGGGCCGATGGGCGTGACCGAGGAAGCCGTGCAGGGCATGGTCGACGCGCTCGACGAATTTCCGCGGCCGATGCTTGGCTATTGCCGTTCCGGCGCACGCTCGACGGCGATCTACCAGAAGACCCACCACATCCGCAATTGAGCCCCGTTTCAGGTGCAAATTTTCCGGCGCTGAACCTCAGCGCCGCCACCTTCCATTCACTCAGGAGACTATGATGAGCATCAAGCGTATCGACGTCGGCGCGCGCATGAGCGGCGCCGTCATCCACGGCAATACAGTCTATCTCGCAGGCCAAGTCGGCGAGGGCGAAAGCGTCACCGATCAGTGCAAGTCCTCGCTTGCCGAAGTCGATCGCCTGCTGGCTGCATCCGGCAGCAGCAAGTCGAAGATCCTGCAGACGATCATCTACCTCGCCGACATCGCCGATTTCGCCGAGATGAACGCCGTCTGGGAAGGCTGGATCGATCCGGCCAATCCGCCGGCCCGCGCCACCAGCGAAGCCAAGCTCGCAGCGCCCAAATACAAGGTCGAGTTCATCGTCACGGCCGCACTCGACTAAGTCGCACCATTCCGATTACCTGAAGCCGGTGCGCACTGCGCGTGCTCACCGGCTTTTTGTTTGCGCGATTTCGGAGAGCGTGCGCGTCGGCGTGATCGCTTCGGGATCGAGTTTGACTTCGATGATCGCGGGTTTGCCACTTTCGCGCGCCCGCTCGAACGCCAGGGCGAAATCCTCGGTCTTTTCCACTGTCTCGCCGTGGCCGCCATAGGCGCGGGCAAGAGCCGCGAAGTCGGGATTGGTCAAATCGGTGCTGCTGACGCGGCCGGGATACTCGCGCTCCTGATGCATGCGGATCGTGCCGTAGATGCCGTTGTTGACGACGACTGCGATGATCGGCAGGCCGTAGCGGATGGCGGTGGCGAATTCCTGGCCGTGCATCAGGAAGCAGCCGTCGCCCGCAAAGCAGATAACCTCGCGTTCGGGAAAGAGCCGCTTGGCGGCCACCGCCGCCGGCAGGCCGTAACCCATCGAGCCGGAAGTGGGGGCGGCTTGGGTGTTGAAGCGGCGGAAACGATGAAAGCGGTGCACCCAGGTGGCGTAGTTGCCCGCACCATTGGTGAAGATCGTCTGCGGTGCGGTATTGGCCTCCAGCCATTCCATGATCGGCCCCATATGGACGGCGCCCGGACCTGTCGATGGTGGCGTCGACCAGGCGAGATAGGCCTGGTGCAGGCGGGCGGTGCGCTCGGTCCAATGCGGTTCGGCCGGCGCTTCCAGATCGGCGAGGGCGGCCACGAAATCGGCAGGTGCTGCGCAGATGGCAAGATCCGGACGGTAGATGCGGCCGAGCTCGGAAGGGTCGGGATAGATATGCACCAGCGATTGCTGGGGGTAGGGGATGTCGATCAGCGTATAGGACGAGGACGGCATTTCCGACATGCGGCTGCCGAGGAGGATCAGCAGGTCGCTCTCCTTGATCTCCTTTGCCAGCGCCGGATTGATGCCGATACCGACATCGCCAGCATAGCAGGGATGGAGATGATCGAACAGCATCTGCCGGCGGAAGGAGCAGCCGACGGGCAACTGGAAACGCTCGGCGAAGCTCTGAAAATCGGCGACGGCATCGGTATCCCAGCGCGTGCCGCCAAGGATTACAATCGGTCGCTCGGCTTTCAGCAGACGGAGATAAAAATCGTCGATCTGGCGGCGGCCGGGATGGGCCTCGACGTTGGCATAGTGCCGGGCGCGGGGGGCCTCGACCTCATCGCGCAGCATGTCCTCCGGCAGTGTCAGCACGACAGGACCGGGCCGGCCGGAGGTTGCGACCGCAAAGGCGCGGGTGACGAACTCGGGAATACGGGCGGCATCGTCGATCTCGCCCACCCATTTGGCGAATTCGGTGAAGGCGCGGCGGAACTCGACCTCCTGGAAGGCTTCGCGCTCGCGTGCTTCGCGCTGCACCTGGCCGATGAACAGGATCATCGGGATCGAGTCCTGCTTGGCGATATGCAGGCCGGCGGAGGCGTTGGTGGCGCCGGGGCCACGGGTCACCATGCAAATGCCGGGTTCGCCGGTCAGCCGGCCCCAGCAATCCGCCATCATCGCCGCTCCGCCCTCCTGGCGGCAGACGAGGACGTCGATATCGCTGTCGCGCAACGCGTCGAGGACTGCGAGGAAGCTCTCGCCGGGCACGCAGGAGAGACGCTTGACGCCGTTCGCCTTCAGCGCCTCGACGATCAGTTCTCCGCCGGTCTTCTTCATGACGATGCCTTCCTCTCGCGCTCGGCGAGTTCCGCCAGAATTTCTGCCTGGTGTTCGCCGAGACGCGGGCTCGGCCTGATATAACGCAGCGGCGTCTCCGACAGCACCACAGGCGTCCTGACACCGGGGATTACCGTTCCGGCGGCATCCGCAAGGTCGATGCGCAGACCGCGGGCCTGCACCTGCGGATGGGCGAACATTTCCTCGATCGTGTTGATTGCGCCTGATGGAACCGCGTTCTCTTCACAGGCCTTCAGCAGATCTGCCTTCGGCCATTTCAGCGTTTCGGTGGAGACGAGGCGGCGCACTTCGCCGCGATTGCCGACGCGGGCCTTGTTGGTGGCGAAACGCTCGTCGACGGCGATGGCCTCCAGGCCGAGGATGGTGCAGAGGCGGCGGAACTGGCCATCGTTTCCAACCGCGAGAATGAGGTACCCGTCCGCCGTCGGCACGACCTCATAGGGCGAGATATTGGGGTGGGCGTTGCCGAGGCGGGTCGGCGCCTCGCCGGAGACAAGGTAATTCATGTTCTGATTGGCCAGCACGGCCGATTGCACGTCGAGCAGAGCCATGTCGACTAACTGGCCTTCACCGGTCTTCAGGGCATGGATCAGAGCGGCTTCGATCGCCGAGACTGCATAGATGCCGGTGAAGATATCGGCGATGGCAACACCTGCCTTCATCGGCTGGCCGTCCGGCTCCCCGGTAATCGACATGAAGCCGGACATGCCCTGGACGATGTAATCGTAGCCGGCGAGGCTGGCATAAGGGCCGTTCTGGCCGAAGCCGGTGATCGAGCAATAGACGAGCTTCGGGTTGACCTTGCGCAGGCTGTCATAATCGAGCCCGTATTTGACGAGGCCGCCGAGCTTGAAATTCTCGATGACCACATCGGCGGTGGAGACGAGGCGCCGGACGAGATCCTGACCTTCGGCGCTCTTCAGGTCGGCTGTGACGGAGCGCTTGCCGCGATTGGCGGCGTGGTAATAGGCAGCTGAGAGATTCTCGCCGTCGGCGCCCTCGACGAATGGTGGTCCCCATTGGCGCGTATCGTCGCCGCCGTCGGGATTTTCGACCTTGATAACGTCGGCACCGAGATCGGCAAGCATCTGTCCCGCCCAAGGGCCGGCGAGCACACGGGCAAGCTCGATCACCCGGATGCCTGCCAGCGGCGGTTTTTTCGTCACGGTCTCGGTCATGTTCCTCCGGGCTCTCATTCTTGGATCTAGGGCGCCAGCGTCGCCTCTGATGTACCGGATACCGGTTTCGATGCAAAGCGGCGCTCGCGCCAGACAATGTAGAAGCCCGACGCCATGATAATCATGATGCCGAGCCATTTGATCGCATCCGGAAAGTCGCCAAAGACCAGCCAGGCGAAGATCGTCGCCGAGACGATCTCGAAATATTGCAGCGGTGCGAGCGTCGAGGCTGGTGCTGCGCGATAGGCATAGACGCCGAGGATGCCCGATATCGCGGCCATGGCGCCAACGCCGGCGACATAGAACCAGGCGCGGCCATCCGGCATGACCGGATCGAAGAGATCGGAGCCGGTTCCCTGGCCCAGGAAAAGCAGGATGGCGCAGAAGAGCAGGCCCCAGATGCTCATCTGCAACTGCATCGCCCAAGGGTCTTCCCTGTGCGAGAGGACGCGGGTCATCAGCACGAAGATGGCGATGCAGAGCGCGCTGACGACAGGCAGAAGCGCGATGTAGCCGACTTCTTCGAAACTCGGCTGAATGATCAGCATCGCCCCGAAGAAGCCGACGCCGCAGGCGCTATAGCGCCGCCAGCCGATCGTCTCCTTCAGGAAAATGCTGCCGAGGATCGTCAGAATGATGGGCTCGACAAAGAAGATCGCAATCGCGTCGGCGACCGCCATGTATTTCAGCGTGGTGACGAAGGAGATCATCGAGACGGTGATGATCGCGCCGCGGATGGCATGGAACAGGTTCTGGCGCCAGGAAAAATCGGCGAAGCTGCGCCGCCATATCACAATCGGCAGCATGCAGACCGCCTGCACGGCGAAGCGGCCGGCAGTGATCTCCGCAGACGGGACGGTGACGATGGCAAGCTTGGCGAAAATATCGATGAGCGGCGAGAACATCACCGAAATAAACATCAGCACAAGCCCCATCGTCACGTCGGAGGCGGACGAAACGGGGCGGGCGGAGGTGCTGTTCATGATGAAATCCCTGTACTCAGGATATTGGTCACTCAGGATATTGGTCACTCAGGATATTGGTCGCTCAGGATTTTGCGGCGGCCCCGTCGCACCAATCGGCGAAGGCTGTGATCGCCGCATCCGCGCCAAGCTCATTCAGTGTTTCGTGCCGCATGTCCTGATATATCTCAGTGCTGATACGGGAGAAGCCTTGACCTTTCAAATGGTTTGACAGCCAGAGCACGGCTTTTCCACGCTCGGTCGCCGGGTCTTCTCCGCCGCCGACGAGATGGATCGGCATGTCCCGCGGCAGCCGGTCGAGGTGGATTTTCTGTAGCGCGCGGAAGGTCAGTTCGAAGAGATCGAGCCATAGAGAGACCGAGGCGTCGAAGCCGCAGAGCGGATCGGCGGCATATTTGTCGACTTCATCAGGAAGACGCGACAGCCAGTCGAACTCGGTGCGGCGGCTAGGAATGGATTTGCCCCAAGCGCCGAAGGTGAGCTTCGGCAGCAAACCGCTTGGCACGTCGGAGCCCTTCAGCATGCGCTCGGCAAGCAGGACCGCCTGGGCGGCGCGGCCGGCAAGGCCGACGGCGAAATTCGAATTCCAGACGGCGACGGCATCGAAGTCCGCCGGAGCCGTGACGGCAGCGTTGAGCGCGATGAGGCCGCCCATCGAATGGCCGAAAAGGATCACTGGCAGACCGGGATGGCGGGAGGACGCATGGCTGCGCATGGCGATGACGTCGCCGATCACCCTTTCGATACCACCGCGCCGGGCGAAACGGCCGACCGGTGCATCGGGTGCTGTCGTCTCGCCGTGGCCGCGGTGATCATGGGCGTAGACGTGATAGCCGCGCGCCGCCATCGTCTCGGCAAAGACGCCGTATCGTTTCGAATGTTCGGCCAAGCCATGCGATATCAACAGGATGCCGCGTGGAGGGGTGATGGCCTCAGCATGGTGATAGGCCAGCGACGCCCCTGGCACGGCGAGCCTTTGCGTTTCAGAAAACATGTGGGTCCTCCCGGCGACAACAGACCAGATCGCCGGGTAATTGCAACATCGGCATTTGATTATCTGATAACAATTTGCGCCCTTGTTGCGATTCAGGGTTGCGGCCTTTTGATTTTGGTGCTTATTTGTTCCTGTATTGTTCTTTTTTGGGGGTTGAAATGAGCAGCATGCAGTTGCGTACCTTGACGTTCGCCGTGTCGATGATTGTTGCCGGTGCCGCCGTGGCGCAGGAGGCTGGCGGACGTACCCGCTTCATTCTAGCGGCGAGCTGGCAGCCGGCCTTTTGCCAGACGAACCAGAAGAAGGCCGAGTGTGCGAGCCAGACCGGCGAGCGCCCCGACGCGACGAACTTTTCGTTGCACGGACTTTGGCCGATGCGGCAGGATTACTGCGGCGTAAGCGCCGAGCAGAAGGCCGCCGACAAGGATGGCGACTGGAACAAGCTGCCGGAGGTCACGCTTGCGGCCGAGACGAAGACGGCGCTCGCAAAGGCGATGCCCGGCACGCAATCCGGCCTGGAACGGCATGAATGGGTGAAGCATGGCACCTGCACGAAGATGAGCGCCGACGACTATTTCGGCGTCGGCATGCATCTCGTGGGCGCACTCAACGCGTCGGCCGTGCGCGATCTCTTCGCTGCCAATATCGGCAAGCCGGTCAAGGCCGACGCGATCAAGGCGGCTTTCGACAAGAGCTTCGGGCCGGGTGCCGGCGACCGCGTCAAGATGAGCTGCCGGCGGGCCGGCAATGTCAGGATGATCAGCGAACTGACGATCGGGCTTTCGGAAGCCGCCGGGGCGGCATCGGCGAAAAGTGCCGGCCTTGCCGATCTGATCCAGGGTGCTGGAAAAACGTCGTTCGGTTGTGACGAGGGCGTCGTCGACGCTGCGGGCTTTTGACCGGAAATCCTGAGTAAACCGGGTTTCGGCGTTGCCCGCAGGCGCTGTTTCGCCTACATAGCGGCACAATCGAAGTTTCCCGCCCGGAGCAGCGCAGCATGGCACGTCAGTTCATCTATCATATGTCCGGCCTCAACAAGGCCTATGGCAACAAGAAGATCCTGGAGAATATCCACCTTTCGTTCTACCCGGATGCCAAGATCGGTATCCTTGGTCCGAACGGCGCGGGTAAATCCACCGTGCTGCGCATCATCGCAGGTCAGGACAAGGAGTACACCGGCGAAGCTTGGCTCGCCGAAGGTGCGACGGTCGGCTATCTGGAGCAGGAGCCGCATCTCGATCCCAACAAGACGGTGTTCGAGAATGTCATGGAAGGCGTTGCCTCGAAGACGGCTGTCCTCGACCGCTACAATGAATTGATGATGAACTATTCCGACGAGACGGCGGAAGAGGGCGCCAAGCTTCAGGACGTCATCGACAGCCAGAACCTCTGGGATCTGGAAAGCCAGGTCGAGATGGCGATGGAAGCCTTGCGCTGCCCGCCGCGCGACGCCGAAGTCACCAGCCTTTCCGGTGGTGAGCGCCGCCGTGTCGCGCTCTGCCGCCTGCTGCTTTCGCAGCCGGATCTGCTGCTGCTCGACGAACCGACCAACCATCTGGACGCCGAAACCATTGCCTGGCTCGAAAAGCATCTGCGCGACTATCCGGGCGCCGTGATGATGATTACCCACGATCGCTACTTCCTGGACAACGTCACCGGATGGATCCTCGAACTGGACCGCGGCCGTGGCATTCCTTACGAAGGGAACTATTCGGCCTACCTGCAGGCGAAAGCCAAGCGCATGCTGCAGGAAAGCCGCGAAGACGCATCGCGCCAGAAGGCGATCAGCCGCGAACAGGAGTGGATCGCTTCCAGCCCGAAGGCCCGTCAGGCCAAATCCAAGGCGCGTATCAAGTCCTACGAGCAGCTGGTGGATGCCGCCGAAAAGCAGCGTCCCGGCGACGCGCAGATCATCATCCCGGTCAGCGAGCGCCTCGGTCAGGTGGTCATCGAGATGGACGGCATCACCAAGGGCTTCGAGGGCCGCACGCTGATCAACGACCTGTCGATCAAGCTGCCGCCGGGCGGCATCGTCGGCATCATCGGCCCGAACGGCGCCGGCAAGACGACGCTATTCAGGATGATCACCGGCCAGGAAACGCCGGATAGCGGGTCGATCCGCATCGGCGAGACTGTGCATCTCGGTTATGTCGACCAGAGCCGTGACACCCTTGCGGCTGACAAGACGGTCTGGGAGGAAATCTCCGGCGGCGCCGAAATCATCAAGCTCGGCAAGTTCGACATGAACTCCCGTGCCTATTGCGGCGCCTTCAACTTCAAGGGCGGCGACCAGCAGCAGAAGGTCGGCAATCTCTCCGGTGGTCAGCGCAACCGTGTTCACCTTGCCAAGATGCTGAAGGCCGGCGGCAACGTTCTGCTGCTCGACGAACCGACCAACGACCTCGATACGGAAACGCTGGGTGCCTTGGAAAACGCGCTGGAAAACTTCGCCGGCTGCGCCATCATCATCAGCCACGATCGCATGTTCCTCGACCGTCTGGCGACGCATATCCTCGCTTTCGAAGGCGACGGCCACGTCGAATGGTTTGAAGGCAACTTCGAGGATTATGAACAGGACAAGGTTCGCCGTCTCGGCCCCGACGCCCTCAACCCGGGCAGCCAGGCTCACAAGCGCCTGACACGCTGATTTCACTCATTTTTGCTTGCGGAAGCCCCGGTTCGGCCGGGGCTTTTTCATGTCGCGCCTTGTCGCAATCTGAGCAGCCAATTTCGCGGAGAGTGCGAATTCCCGCTTGCCACCGCTTTTCAATTCACATAAAGATATCTTTATATCTTGATTGGATCGAAGATGAGCGAACCCTTGAAGCTTGGACTGGATGCGCTGGTGGACGTCTTGAAGGCGGCCGGCGAGCCCACGCGCCTGCGTCTTCTGGCGCTTCTTGACGGCGGCGACCTGACGGTGACCGATCTTACCGAAATCCTCGGCCAATCCCAACCGCGCATCTCCCGCCACCTGAAGCTGCTTGGCGAGGCCGAACTGATCGAACGCTACCAGGAAGGGGCCTGGGCCTATTTCCGCCTCAAG
>NZ_VSZV01000338.1:0-17680 GCF_008919455.1 Rhizobium sp. PEPV16 | reverse complement strand
CCGACCATCCTTCGCGACGGCGAGCGGCTTTCGCAGGTCAAGCGCCAGCGCGCCGAGCGGGCGCAGGCCTATTTCAGCCGCAATGCGGCTGAATGGGACGAGCTTCGCCGCCTGCATGCCGCCGACGAGGAAGTCGACGCCGCCGTCATCCGGCTGCTCGGCAACCAGCCGATCGATTCGCTGCTCGACCTCGGTACCGGCACCGGCCGCATCCTCGAACTCTTGTCCGGGCTCTACCGCCGCGCGACCGGCGTCGATGCCAGCCGCGACATGCTGAGCGTGGCCCGCGCCAATCTCGACAAGTCCCGCATCACCAAGGCCACCGTGCGCCACGCCGATATCCTGAACCTGCCTTTCGAGGGGCAGGATTTCGATCTGGTGACGATCCATCAGGTGCTGCATTTCTTCGATCAGCCAGAGATTGCGATCGCGGAAGCGGCGCGCATGCTCCGGCCGGCCGGCCGGCTCGTGGTCATCGACCTTGCGCCGCACACGCTCGAATATCTCCGCGACGAGCATGCACATGTCCGCCTCGGCTTTTCGCACCAGGCGATGTCCGATTGGTTGCGCAAGGCCGGGCTCGACGTCGAGCAGGTCGTCGATCTTCATCCGGGTCAGCAAAGCGGGCAGGGATTGACGGTCACCGTCTGGCTCGCGCGCGATCCGAGGCGCCTCATGGCTTCGCAGACAAGCGAAGGCGCCGAACCTACATTTGCCGGGAGGGTATGACATGGCTTTGAAAAACGAAGCACGCGGCCGCAACGACATTAGAGTCTCTTTCGAATTCTTCCCGCCTAAATCGGAGGAAATGGAAGGCCAGCTTTGGCACGCCGTTAGCCAGTTGCAGGACTGGGATCCGGATTTCGTTTCGGTGACCTATGGCGCCGGCGGCACCACCAAGGCGCCGACACTCTCCACCGTCACCCGCTTCCTTTCGCAGACGCCGCTTGCCACCGCTTCGCATCTCACTTGCGTTGGCGCGACGAAGGAGGAGACCCATCAGGTGGTCGACACCTTCCGCAAGGCCGGGGTGACGCATTTCGTTGCGCTGCGCGGCGATGCGCCCGGCGGCGCGGGCGCGCCCTACCAGCCACATCCCGGCGGTTATGCCAATGCTGCGGAGCTGGTGGCCGGCCTGAAGGAAATTGGCGATTTCGAGATTTCGGTTTCCGCCTATCCGGAAAAACACCCGGAAAGCCGTGATACGGCGGCCGATATAGACATGCTGAAGCGCAAGGCCGACAATGGCGCCGACCGGGCACTGACGCAGTTCTTCTTCGACAACGACAATTTCGAGCGCTACCTGGAGCGGGTGCGCGGCGCCGGCATCTCGATCCCCGTCGTGCCCGGTATCATGCCGATCCAGAACCTGACGCAGCTCAAGCGCTTCGCTGGAGCCTGCGGCACCATCATCCCCGCCTTCCTCGACGAGCGCTTTGCGGGCTTCGACGACAAGCCCGAGGAGCGGGCGAAGGTCGCAGCCGAAGTCGCCGCTGAACAGATCGAAGATCTCGTCCGGCGCGGCATCCATGATTTCCATCTCTATACGATGAACCGTGCTCCGCTGGTTTCCGCCGTGCTCGACAATCTCGGCTTCTCCCGCCGGCAAACAAAAAATGCTGGCGCAGCCGCCTGATCTTTGCGCGTCTGAAAGACGCGCGGCGCTGTAAAAGTGAAAAGCGCATGTCGGGCGGGACATGCGCTTTTTCGTTGGCGGATTGATCAGTTGTTCGGGAGTTTAGGCACTATCAGTCATTACACTTTCGTCGGCCAGCTCAGATGAAGAGCATGGACAAGACGAAAGCAAACGCTGCACTGACCAACAGAACATTCAAGGATTGCGTGAGTCCCATGTCTGTCTCCTCGCGTTAACCGGCCAATAATATGTCTGAAATATGTCGGTTGGGAAGCAGATCTTATGCTGCGCTGCAGAAGGGTTCAGTGGATAAGTCGAATAGCGTTTCGGCAAACATTTGAAATTATTTGTTAATTTGCAACAAATTTTTGTTCACAGATTTTAACATGCCGTTAAATCGGGCGATTGCGCATTTACCTATGCGCCCAAAACATGGCGGGATCGCAACCGGTTGAAAACATGTGGAATTCGCAACCGGTTTCAGGCGGCCTTGGCCAGCAGGCGATAGGCGCGGCCGTCGAGAATGACCAGGCCGAAACCGATTAGCGCCATGCCGGCGAACTCGCCAAGCGCCAGCCTTTCGCCAAGGAAGAGCACGCCGAGAAGGATAGCGCTCGGCGGCACCAGCAGGGTGACGAGCGAGGTATTGGTGGCGCCGGCCGCGGCCATGATCCGGAAATAGAGGATGTAGCCGAAGGCGGTCGACAGTAGCGCCAGTGCCAGAATGGCGAGCAAGGCATCGAGCGGCGGTGCTGCAAGCGCCCAGGGACGGTCGGCTAGCAGCGACAGCGGCAGCGCAATCAGCGAAGAGGCGGTCAACTGGCCGGCTGCGGTAACAGGGGCGGGAACATTCTTGAAGCGTTTTCCGTAAGTGGCGGCGAAACCATAGGAGATTGCGGCAAGCACGGGAAGAAGCAGCGCCCAGAGCGGGGCCTGGCCACCGGCCGAAATGCCGGGGCCGATCAGCACGATCGTTCCGGCCAGGCCGACGAGGCAGCCGGCGATCTTTGCCGGCGACAGCTTCTCGTCTGAGGTGAAGTAATTGGCGATCAGCACGGTCCAGATCGGCGTTGTCGCATTCAGGATCGCCGCCAGACCGGCGCCGATGCGGGTCTGGCCGAAGAAGATCAGCGCATGCGGCAGGGCATTGTTGATGAGGCCGAGGATCAGGAACTCACGCCAGCGGGCCTTGAGGATCGCATAGAAGTCGAAACGGCCGGCGATATAGATATGCAGCGCCAGCGCCGCGAGCAGCAGCCTGAAGAAAACGAGGGTCAGCGGCGGCACGTGGTGGACGGCAATACGGGCAAAGAAGAAGGAGCCGCCCCAGATCAGGCCGAGCAGGACCAGCAGAGCCCAGGTCCAGGCATTCATTCTGCTGTCCATGCCGATTCCTCCACCGCAAGCCGTTTTGCCGAAAACGGTTTTCGGTTTCATGCTTTAGCGCAGGTGGCGGATCGCGCCACCCGTTTCTTGCGAAGCGGGCGGCGGTAAAATGTCAGTGGGGATTAGAGGGCGTTGAGAAGGGCAGGCGTCGCCCAGCCGTCGGCCGGCATGCCGAGGCGCTTCTGTTCCTTCTGGATCGCGACTCGCGTGCCGGAGCCGAGGATGCCGTCGATCTCGCCGACATCATGGCCGAGCGACTGCAGCTTGGTCTGCAGCGCCTTCATCTGGTCGCTGGCAAGCCCCTGTTCCGGCACGCCCTTGAGGTACGGCTCGGCGCCCGAAAGGCGCGTTCCGAAATAGGCGGCCGAGGTCGTGTAGATGAACGACTTGTTCCATTCGAGATAGATCTTGAAATTGGGATAGGCGATGAAAGCCGGTCCCATGCGGCCCTGCGGCAGCACGAGGTCGCCTTCGAGATCGCCGAAAGCTGTATTGCCGTCGCGCGGCTTGACGCCGAGTGCGAACCATTCGGCGGCCTTCATCGTGCCGCCAAGACCGGATTTCTCGAAGGGCAGGTTATTGGGCAGGGTCACTTCCTGCAGCCAGGGCTGGCCGCGCTCGAAGCCGAGATGCTGGATGAATTTCGCTGCCGTCAGGATGGCGTCCGGGCTGCTCTGTTTCAGGCGGACATGGCCGTCACCGTCGCCATCCATGCCATAGGCAATGATGTCGCGCGGCAGCATCTGCACCTGGCCGATCTCGCCGGCCCAGGCGCCGGTATTGGTGGCGGGGTCGAGGTCGCCATGCTGGACCATCTCGATAAGGGCGATCAGCTGCGGACGGAAGAGCTCCGGGCGGCGGCAATCATGCGACAGCGTCACCAGGGCGTTGCGGGTGTTGAAATCGCCCTGGACGGCGCCGAAATCGGTTTCCATCGCCCAGAAGGCGGTGATGACGCCCGGGGGGACGCCGAACTCCTGCTCGGCGCGGGCAAAGACGTCGGCATATTGCTTCATCTTCTGCCGGCCGATGTCGAGGCGGGCCTGGCTGACGGTGCGCTGGGAGAATTCGAGGAAGGTTTGCTTGAAGACGCCTTGGGCGCGATCCCGGCTCAGGACCTTGGGGTCGATGTCGGCGCCGGCGAAGGCCTCGTCGGCGGCTGCCGCACTGGCGCCGGCTGCGACAGCATCTTTCTTCACGCCTTCGAGGAAGGCGGACAGATCGCCGCCGCAGGGCGCTGCCGGGACTGCGCCCGGCGCCTGCTGGGCGACCGCGCCGCCTGCGAGGGCGAGGGCAAACAGAAGGGCGAGTGCAGAGCGGCTTGCGAGCGAGCGGTGCATGGATGCGGTCCTTATATCAATCAGATTGCCGTCGCTTTCACAGACGAATGTGACGGAAGCAAGAAACATCGCAAGACGTTACTAAGAATTTCTATCCTTGGAAACGGCCGCGACCCAATTGTTCCAGTTCTTTGCGCTGCCGGCAAAGACGTTGATATCGGTCGGCCCACTGATACCGGGAATAACGCCGGTTGAGGTGTATTGCCAGAAGGCCCAGCGGCGGTCGGAGTAGGTCACCTCGGGGTGTTTTGCCACCGAACGGACCCAGAAATGATAATCCTGGAAGTAGCCGGCGAGATTTTCGCGGTGGAAATCGACCGAGGTGTAGATGATCGGGCGCTTGCCGTAATAGGCCTCCAGCCGATCCATGAAACGCTGCATTTCGGCGCGCACCGTTTCAGCGTCGGGACGGTAGCGGCAGGTCTTCGATTCGGCGTTCCATTCGACGTCGAGCACCGGTGGCAGGCGCATGGCCTGCTTCGGCACGTTGCGGATGAACCAGTCGGCCTGCTGATCGGCGGAGGAGCAGAAATAGTAGAAATGATAGGGAGCGTGCGGGATGCCGGCGGCGCCAGCCTCTCGCCAGTATTCGTCGAAGCGCGAATCGACCCTGTCCTTGCCTTCGGTGGCCTTGATGAAGGCGAAGGCGACGCCGGAATTCTTCACCGTGCCCCAGTCGATATCGCCCTGCCATTTGGAAATATCGATGCCGTGCACCGGATTCTGTTGCGGATGCTTCGCTCCGAAATTCTGGGGATCGGTGTCCTTGAAGCGCGTTTTCGGCTTGATCGAGGCCGTTTCGAGGTAGTCATAACCGGAGGAACTGCAGCCGGCCAAAAGGACGGCCAAGGGCAAAACGCAAAACAAAAGCCGGCGCATGGGCGTCCCGTCGTAGCTCGAATGATCTCTTTGCCCCACAACCTGACCTTCGAAAAAGACGAGTCAGCAGAGGATAACCCTCTTTTCACCATATCAACGTAAAAAATCGGTTAGTTTCAAGCGAATTATGAGCGCTTGCTGATAATAGCTGCCCGCCAGGCATAACCGCCGCCGACGGTATCGAACAACAATGTCGCGTTGTTTTCATGGGCTTGCGCTTCCAGGACCTCACGCAGATCGGGGCGCGGGGTGACGTGGAATTTCGCAAGCCAGGACTGCAGCATGCGCCGGAACCAGCCCGGCAAGCCTTCCTGCTGGCCGAAATCGACGATGTGTAGCTGGCCGCCGGGATTGAGGGCGGCGATCGATGCATCGACGGCGCGCTCCCAGTCCGGGATCATCGACAGGGCATAGGAAATCAGGATGCGATCGAAGCCGCTGACGCCGAATTCACGCGGTGTGAACGCCGTGGCGTCGGCGACGCGGAATTCCGGGATCGTCGCCTTGGTGGCAAAGGTCTTGTGCGCCGAAATCAGCATCTCCTGGGAAATGTCGAGGCCGAACAGCTTGGCGGTCGGGAAATGTCTGTGGGCGAAAGCCATGTTGCGCCCCGTGCCGCAGCCGACTTCAAGCAGCGTGCCGCCTTCGGGCACGTCGAGATTGAGGATCGTGCTGTCGCGGCCGAGAAGATAATATTTGCGGGTCAGGTCGTAGATATGGCGCTGGTAGCGGTACATGCCATCCATGAGGCTGGCATGTTCATCGCTCTGTCCTGCCGTCTCGGTGCCGACCTTGCTCACGCCTTCTTCCCGTAAATGTGGAAGCCGCCGTAGATTGCCGAGCGATCGAGCGCAGTCAGTTCACGCGACTTCTCTTCGAAGTAATCCCATTGGTCGCGGATCGCCGGAGCCAGGCGGCCTTCGATGATGCTTTTTTCGGCGGCGGTGCGGAAGATCACGCGGGCGCCTTCGCGCGCCGTGCGGGTGATTTCCGTCCAGACGTCGTTCAACTGCTCGTCCGTCATCCAGTCCTGTGCGTCGAGCAGGATGTAGCGGTCGCGTGAGGCGGCCGGCTCGCGGGCCAGAAGCTCGGTGAAGCTTGCGTGGTGAACGTTGACGCGATCGACATTGGCGCGGATTACTTGATAGTGCTCCGACTTCAGATAGGTCGGCAGCGGGCCTTCCTCTTCGGTGCCGTAGCGGCGGCCGAAGGCCTGCCAGGCAAAATAGTTGTCGCTCATCGGGAAATGACAAGCGAGCTTTTCCAAGCGGTGCTTCAGCACTGGCGCGATCGAATGATCGGCGGCAAGGCTTGCAAGTTCGTCATATTGCTGCGGCGGAATGCCGAGGCCGAAGAGCGAGCTCTTGCGGCCGGTGATCCAGCGCACGACCGGCTTTTCGAAGAGCGGCGCGATCTGCTCGTCGAAGAACTGGCGCTGCTCGCGGATCGAGCGGGTCTTGGTCATCTCGCGCAGCTTGACGCCATGCAGGCGGGCAAGAAGGTGGGCGGCGCCGATGAAGCGACCGAGCAGACCCGTTTCGTAAATGTTGCGGTCGAAGACTGTGACGCGGCGACGGCCGAACTTACGGCCGTTCCAGTAGCTGCGGGTCGCCTCATCGAGACGGGCGGCGAGATGCTGGTCGTAGGCGCGGCTGTTCGACTTCTCGTTCGGCATTGCCAGGAAGCGGACGAGATCGGCATGGCCGGGAAGGTGCTTGAAGGCGGCAAGCTTCAGGCGGTTCAGCGCGATGTGGTGCGGGTTGAGATCGACGACGTCGATCGAGGCCGGCGCTTTGGAGAGATAGGCGAGCATGTTGCAGCCGCCGGAGCCGATGGTAACGATGCGATGGTTTGGCTTGAGCTCCATCGCCTGCATGTCGAGATCCGGATCCTCCCAGATCTGCGGATAGACGAGGCCGGAGAAGAGAAGGCCGAAGAGACGCTCGGAAAAGCCATCCTTCGAAAAAGCCTTATGGCGGAGAAGGGCGTCTTTGAGTTTCCGGTTCTTGCGGAAGCCGGCATCCGGTGCAAATTCTGACATGAGTCTGTCACCTTTTTAGCGTTCAGGGCGTGTAGCGCGCCACTGCTACAGTTTGATGACGTGGGCTGTGGGCGCGCGCCGTTCGAAAACATCAAGCTCCTCGGAAAGTGATCGAGGCGACGGATCTTCTTCGCGCCGCCCCCTTTCCGGCAGACGGAATTCCTGCTTCTCTCCGGGCATTCGGAGGAATGCCATGCGATTTGTCCTGCGTGTCTTGAAGACGCTTGCTCTCCTTCTCGTTCTCTTCGTCGTTGCCGGCGCCGCCTGGTTGTTCGTCAGGCCGCCGGAGCTCCTGCGTGTCGGGGACGGCTATGCCGCCAAGATTGTCTGTTCCAACGTCTTCATCGCCGGGCGCAACGCCGAGGACGTGCTGGAGGACGATGTGCAGGCGCCGGGAAATCCGCTGCTGCGGCTTGTGCGCGTCAGTGTCGACCGTGACAATGGCCGAGTGACGGCTCGCTTCATGGGGCTGTTTGCATCGAGTTATGCGCTCTATCGCGGCGGGCTCGGCTGCACGAGTGTGCCGGATGGCGATTTCGAGGCGGCGGCGAATGCCGTGCCTTTCGACGCGCCGGCCAAGATGGAAACGAACCCTGCGTTATGGCCGCAGGGCGAGGGCGTCGGCGATCCCGACACGAAGGTTGCCGCTGTGCTGGCCGATGCCGGGCTTGCCGGCCCGGCCATGCGGGCGGTCGTGGTGGTGCGGGATGGTCGCATCGTCGCGGAAGCCTATGCCCCCGGATTCTCGGCGAAGACGCCGCTGATCGGCTGGTCGATGACGAAGACTCTGAATGCGGCGATCCTCGGTCGCCTGATGCTCGACGGCAAGATCTCCTTCGACGACGATCATCTGCTGGCGCAGTGGAAGCACGATGCGCGCGCCAAAATAAAGGTTTCCGACCTGCTTGGCATGGAAAGCGGCCTTGCCTTCAACGAGAATTATGGCGATGTCGCCGACGTAACGCGCATGCTCTATCTCGATCCCGACATGGTATCGCTGCCAGCCAATGCGCCGATGGAGGCAGCACCCGGCCAGCGCTTCCGCTATTCGAGCGGCACGGCCGTGCTGCTCTCGCGCATCTGGATGGACAGGGTCGGCAATGCTCAGGCGGCTTTTTCTTATCCGCACGAGGCGTTGTTTGCCCCGCTCGGCATGACGAGCGCCGTGTTCGAACTCGATGCGCGCGGCACGTTCGCCGGAAGCTCCTATCTTTATGCGACTGCACATGACTGGGCGCGCTTCGGGCAGTTTCTGCTGCAGGATGGCGTGTGGAACGGCCAGCGCCTATTGCCGGAGGGTTTTGTCGGCGCCATGCGCACCCCGACGGCTGCTTCGAACGGCCGGTACACTCAGGGCCAGGCCTGGCTCGCCCCCGGCGGCGGCTCGAGCGCCGCGTTTGGGCTGCCGGAGGATACGTTCTGGCTGACGGGGCATGACGGGCAGAGCATGGCGATCGTGCCGTCCGCCAATCTGGTCGTCGTCCGGCTCGGACTGACGCCGAGTTGGTTCGGCTACCAGCCGCGGACGATGCTGAAGGCGATCCTGGCGGCCCTGCCGCAATCGGGGGCGCCGGAACAGCAGGCCGGATCGCAACGGCAAGCCCAGCCGCAGCCATAGGCTTCGAGCGCCGCTCCAGTCATCTCTTTTCAGTAATTGCCGGGTTTCAGTAGTTACCGTGGGCGATGTCGGTCATGCCCTTGCGCTTAGCGTCGTAATAATAGCCGCGGGCGTAGAGGCGAACGGCATCGTCTTCCTTGCTGTCGGAGACGAGCCAAGCGCCGCGCAGATATTTCGCGGCATATTTGATGTTGGTTTCGGCATCGAAGAGGCCGCCCGGGGCACCGTCATAGCCCATCGACTTGGCGGTGTTGTACTTGATCTGCATGAGGCCGAAATAACCGCGCTTGTTGTAAGCCTTCGCATTGTAGCGGCTCTCGCGGTGGACGACGCGATGGAGCAGCGTCTCGGGAATTTCGTAGATTTTCGAATATTTCTGAATGAGCTTGGTGACAAAGCTCTTCTCGACCGTTGGCGCATCGTCTTTGTCGTCGTCGCTGAACATCGGGGGGGCGGTCGGCGGATCGATCGGCCCGGATTCGTCGAAACCGTAATCCATGCTGGCACGCGGCGTGGTGTCGACTGCGGCAAGTGCTGCAAGCGCGCTGTTTTGCGGTGTCGCGGCAAAGGCAAGCTGCGTCGTCGGCTGTGCCGGCGTTCCCGGACGCGGCGTCGGTACCACGGACTGAATCGCCGTCATCTCGGGCGTCAGCGGGATCTGCGCATAGGCTGCCGGCTGCATGCCTGCCTGTATGGTAAGATCGCCAGGCTGAGAGGTCGTCACGACCGGCATCGCCGTTGCGGTCAGGGAGGGGGATGTCTGTGGAATGGTGGCGCCTGCAACCGACTGACCGGCTGTGCCTTCGGCTGTCGGGATCGCGGCGAGTGTTGCATCTTCGCCGGGTTTCGGCATCGGCACGACGGTCTGGGCGGCTGTCAGTTCGGCCTGGGACGTGTATTCGACGCTCGTACATCCCGTCATCACGCCGCAGAGTATCGTCGAGACGACAAGACTGCGTTTCAGGCCGGATAATCCGATCGCTACCATTCCGCCACTTTCGTGAAATCGCGCCGCCCCGGCAGCGTATAAAAGTTACCAAAAGCCTTAAGCCTTGGTGACCCCATTAACCTATTCGTGACATTCCGGCAACCACGGAATATTTCGGAATATTTCTACGCTGCAATACGGCGATACCCGGCCGTTACGGCGCCTGCAGCGATCAGCAGAGTGCCTCCGGTTCGGTTTACGGCGCGCTGGATGCTCGCCTTGCGAATCAGGCCGCGCGCGCTATGGGCGAGAAAGGCATAGGTGGAAGCGTTGAGGATTGCGAGCACGAGGAAGGTGGCTTCCATGATCGCCATCTGCCCGAGGAAGGGCAGGGCCGGATTGAGGAACTGCGGCACGAAGGCGACGAAGAAGATGATGCTCTTCGGATTGAGGGCGGTGACGACATAGGCGTGGAGGAAAATCTTGAGCGACTTCTCCTCCGGCAGGTTGTCGTTGTCGGCAATCGGTTCGCCGATGATGGGAGCCCGCCAGAGCTTGATTCCCAGCCAGATCAGGTAGGCGCCACCGATCCATTTCAAGACGGTGAAGAGGGTCGCGGAGGCGGCCAGGACGGCGCCGAGACCGAAGAGAGAGGCCGTCATCGCCGTGAAGTCACCAAGCGCCACGCCGCCCACCGTCGCGAACGCCGTCCGGCGCCCATGACCGAGCGCATAGGAAACGACGAGCAGTATCGTCGGCCCCGGTATGGCCAGCATGATGGCGGATGCGGCCGCAAAAGCGAGCCAAGCTTCAAGTGACATGGTGTCTCCTCCTATTCCTCGGGAACAAGCAAAGACATCATATTAACCATCCGTCAATCACGCTTCTTTGTATTTCTGGCCTATATTGTCCATGACTTCGGCAAACCATGCCGTCGAAAGGTCAAAAGCCTTGCCGCCCTTGATGCGCGGGAATTCTATAGTGCGCAATTTACCGTTCTGGCCTTCATCATGGCCGGTGACGCCGGAGACTTTATTGAGCGCGCTTTCGACGGCGAGATCGACCATGCTCTGGATCAGTCTGAGGTCATCGCCGTTGGCCGGCGCCGAGCGGGCGAAATAACCTGATTTCTGCACCAGGGAACGCTCGGCGTCGAGCAGATTGGCGAACTGCTTCTGGAACCAGGCGCCGACATTGATCGTGTCGATTTTCACATGGCCGAAAGCATCGCGCTTGACGGTCTCGCCGGCGGCTTCGCGCTCGGCGACGATGGCGTCGAGGCAGGCGCCTTCCGAGACGAAGACCGTGGCGTGGCCGTTGCGGTCCATGCTTTCCTTCAGCCGGGCGGCCTCGGCGTCGAGGTCGAAGGCCATCTCAGGCAGGTAGACGGCGTCGATACTCTTCAGGTGCGCGTCCATCATCAGGCCGTCGACATACTGGTTGCGGCTGGTGCGCTGCAGATAGGCGCGGGCGGTGGCGGCCGTCAGCCAACCGCAATGGCGGCCCATGACTTCATGGATGACGAGGGTGCGGGGGGCGGCGGTCTGCTCGTTGCCGACATTGTCGAAGAAATGCGCGCCGACTTCGGCGGCCGTCCAGGCGCCGAGCGACTGGCGGATCGGCACGACGTCGTTGTCGACAGTCTTCGGCAGGCCGACGACGGTGAGATCGTAGCCGTTGGCGGCGAGGTAGGCGGCAAGGTCGGCGGCCGTGGTGTTGGTGTCGTCGCCGCCGATCGTGTGGAGAATGGTGATGCCGTCATTGGCGAGGCGTTCGGCGGCGACCCGCAGCGGATTCTCGCCTTCCTTGACCAGGCCGCGCTTGACGCAGTCGGCGGCATTGGTGAGCTTGACGCGGCTGTTTCCGATCGGCGAGCCACCGTAGCGGTGCAGCAGCGGCGCCTTTTCGCGCATCGCGCGGCTGATCTCGATGCTGTCGCCGAGGAGCACACCCTGGTAGCCCGACTTGTAAGCGACGATTTCGAGCTCGGGCGCGACGTCGCTATAGCGCTCGATAAGGCCGCCGACGGCGGACGAAAGACAGGGCGCCAGGCCTCCGGCGGTCAGCATTGCGACTTTCTGTTTGGCCATGATCCCTCCTACGGTGTTTCGGTGCGGCAGCGTTAGCTAGCGCATGGATGCGGCAGGGAAAGGGCCCTGTAAAGTAAAGAATTTACGAAAAATGCGCGTTTCTGCCGTGTTGGACCGCAAAGGCGAGGCGAAGTGCTGATATAATCGTTTCAATCCGGTCTGCTTGTCGGGAACTGCCCGTGGAAATTTCCGCCGCGCGTTCCGGAATCCACGTGCCCTGGCAATGCCGGCGACCGCCGTCCATGCCCTCACGCGAGATGAAAGCGGGCGTGATGAATCGTTTGTTGCGGTGCGACAATTACCAAATCGTGAAAACTGTGTTCGGCCCTACGACGAATAGTCGCCTTGCAAAGGCTGCGATTCTTTGGTCAAGCTGTTTCTCTATAAGTTGACAAGTGTGTGAGATTTTCGATGTCCTTCTGGGAAAAACTGTTGAATGCCATTGGCAATACTGCAGGCAATGCGCTGTCTGCGGTGGTCGAGGCTATCCGCACGGTTTTTGAAGGCGATCCCGAGACCCGGCGTAAGGTGGCTTTCTCGGTGGCGATCATCGCGCTGTCGGCCAAGATGGCCAAGGCTGACGGCATCGTCAGCGAGAAGGAGGTCGAAGCCTTTCGCGAAATCTTCGAGTTTCCGCAGGATCAGGCGAAGAATGTCGCCAGGCTCTACAATCTCGCGCGCCAGGACGTCGCCGGCTACGAAGCCTATGCCGAACGGCTCTCCACGCTCTGCGTAACCTGTGCGGCCAATTGCCCGGTGCTGGAAGACGTGCTCGACGGCCTCTTCCACATCGCCAAGGCCGACGGGCTGATCCATGAGAAGGAACTGAATTTCCTGCGCCATATCGGCGAGATCTTCCAGATGAGCGAGATCCGCTTCGAGCAGATTGCCGCCCGCCACGTCTCGTCCGGCGGCGATCCCTACAAGGTACTCGGCGTCTCGCCTTCCGATGATTTCCCGACCATCCGCCGCCGTTACCACGGCCTCGTCAGCGAACATCATCCCGACCGGCTGATTTCGCGCGGCGTGCCGAAGGAATTCCATGTGATCGCCAATGAGCGCATGGCGGCGCTGAACGCGGCCTATGAGGCGATCGAGAAGGAACGCCGCGCCGCATGACCTCTTTCGAGGCCGACTGCAGAAGCGCCCGCGTGCAGCCGTCGCCGAACCATGGCGAACGGGCGGACGGGCGCCGTCCCGATATGATCCTGCTGCACTATACCGGCATGCCGACGGCAGATGGTGCGCTCGACTGGCTCTGTCGCGCCGAAAGCCAGGTTTCCAGCCATTATTTCGTGCATGAGAACGGCGAGGTCGTGCAGCTCGTGCCGGAAGTGCGGCGTGCCTGGCATGCGGGAAAAAGCAGCTGGCACGGCGAGACCGATATCAATTCGCTGTCGATCGGCATCGAGATCGCCAATGCCGGCCATCCGGGCGGGCTTCCTGATTATCCGAAAGAGCAGATCGCCGCGGTGATCGAATTGTGTCGCGACTGTGTCAAACGTTGGTCGATCGCACCTGAACGGGTCCTCGGGCATTCCGATGTCGCTCCGATCCGCAAGGTCGATCCGGGCGAGAAATTCCCCTGGGCCGCGCTCCACCAAGCGGGCATTGGGCACTGGGTCGAGCCGGCAACGATCACCGGTGGGCGCTTCTTCCAACGCGGCGATACCGGTCAACCTGTGGAAGCGCTGCAATCGATGCTGTCGCTCTATGGTTACAGCACTGAAATCACAGGTGAATTCTCCGAAAAAACGGCGGGCGACGTCGAAGCTTTCCAGCGCCATTTTCGGCCCGAACGGATAGATGGCATCGCCGATTTCTCGACGATCGACACATTGCACCGGCTGCTGTCGGCTTTGCCGCGTTATTCCTGATTCCTCGACAATTGCTGAAACGCCGAATTTCGCACTGCAGCGTGAAATTCGGCCTGCCACATCATTTCCCTATTATCTCCTCATTGCGATGGTCTAAGAACGTCCGCCAAGCGGTGCTCGGGGTTGTTTTCGAGTTAAACCACGGGCGTTATGTGAAACGATAAGAATTACCGTGAATCCCGATCGATCCTTGATCTGGTATTCATTATGACGGCGAGGCGCGCAGTCCGGAAATTCTTTGGGTCGGAGTGTTCAAGACTACATGAGAAAACTGATTGTTGTTGCTGCAACATGCGTTGGCATGGTGCTGGCGGGAAATAGCTTTGCCTTTGCGAATGATTGGGGCGTGCGAGCCGATGCGCCGGTGAAGAAAGTCGAGCGTCCTTCGAAGAAGACAGAGCGTCCGTTGAAGAAAGCGGACCGTTCGGTCAAGCCGGTGAAGCGTCCGCTCAAGACGGCGGAACGCCCGCTGAAGACGGTCGAGCGCCAGAGCGGTTATCCCGTCGCCGATGTTTCCGGCAATTCCTATTCCGCACTGATCAGCAAATATGCGAGCCAATATGATGTACCGGTTGCGCTTGCGACCGCGGTCATCCGCATCGAAAGCAATTTCAATCCGAATGCGCGCGGCAGCCACGGTGAAATCGGCCTGATGCAGATAAAGCCTGCAACCGCCCGCATGATGGGCTATTCCGGCAGCGCCAAGGGCCTGTTCGATCCGGAAACCAACATCAAGTACGGCATGAAATATCTGGCTGCCGCCCATGATCTCGGTGGTGGCGAGACCTGTAACACAATCCTCAAATACAATGCCGGCCATGGCGCCACGCGCATGAACCCGGTGTCCAAGTCCTATTGCGGCAAGGTCCTGGCAATGCTCTGAGCCTGAAGCGCTTATCCCTGACAAGGGTTGGATGATTCAAGACGATTGCCATGGTATCGCTGGAATTTAGCGAGGTGCGATATGGCAGTCGATTTCAGGTTTATCGTTATCGGCCGCGGCATGATGGGTGCCGCGGCCGCAAAATATCTAGCACGCCAGACGGATGGCGTCGCCGTCATCGGCCCGGACGAGCCTGATGATCGCAAGGCGCATCAGGGCGTCTTCGCCAGTCATTACGACGAGGGGCGTATCACTCGTACCATCGATCCCGACCGCAATTGGGCGCTGCTCGCCAACCGTTCGATCAGCCGTTATGGCGAGATCGCCCGCGACAGCGGCATCGATTTCTATCGCGAGGTCGGCTGCGTCGTCGTCGCGCCGACCGGGGGCGATTATCTCGAGAAAACCCGACAGGCCGCCATTTCGCTCGGCGTCGAGACCAGCCTGCTCGACGAGCAGGGGCTGAAAGCCGCCTTTCCCTTCTTCGCCTTTCCCGATGGGGGCGCGGGCGTCTTCGAGGCGAGGGGGGCCGGCCACATCAGTCCGCGCAAGCTTGTGAAAGCCCAATCGTTGCTGGCGGAAAAGGCTGGTGCGGCCGTCATCCGCGATCATGTCGTTTCGATCCGCAGCGAAGGTGGGTCGGCTGTCGTCGAGACATCAGGTGGCCTGACCCATCGTACTGAAAAGGTGCTGCTGGCAGCTGGCGGATTTTCCATTGCGGAGAATCTGTTGCCGCAACCTGTTGCTATGACGGTTTATGCCCGGACCGTGACGCTTTTCGAGGTAAGCGAGGCCGACGCGGCGCGCCTGGCCACGATGCCGTCGCTCATTCTCCGGGCGCCCGGCATCGATATCTATCTGCTGCCGCCGATCCGGTATCCCGACGGCAAATTCTACCTGAAGATCGGCGGCGATCCTGACGATCTGGCGCTCAGCGACGATACGGAAATGCGCGCCTGGTTCAAGACCGAGGGGCGCGATACGGTGCACGCGCATCTCAAACGCATCGTGGACGGTCTCGTGCCCGATATGGTGCCGCTTTCAATTTCGACGGCCGCCTGCGTCGTGTCGCATACGGAAAGCGGCTATCCGATGATTGGCTATAGCTCATCGCCCGAGATCGCGGTGCTGACGGGCTGCGCCGGCACCTCGGCCAAGAGCTCGGACGAAATCGGTCGGCTTGGGGCCGAGCTGCTTTTGTCAGGCGGAATCAGCGAACAGGGCTATTCCACGGATTTCACACCGCAATTTCGGTAAGTAAATTTTGATTTCGATAGCAATTGCGATCTCTCTCGTTTATGGGAGCCCTGCCAGTTGGCTGGGCAGCCGCGCTTTACCAATGCCGAAAGGCGGTAGGGTGAGGAAAGTCCGGGCTCCACGGAAACACGGTGCCGGATAACGTCCGGCGAGGGCGACCTCAGGGAAAGTGCCACAGAAAGCAAACCGCCTGTCATGACAGGTAAGGGTGAAAGGGTGGGGTAAGAGCCCACCGCATCTCCGGCAACGGAAATGGCACGGTAAACCCCACCGGGAGCAAGACCGAATAGGGATGACGCGGTAGGCCGAAAGGCCTTCCGGCTGGTTTCCAGGCCAGTCATCCGGGTGGGTTGCGTGAGGCAGCGTGCGAACGCTGTCCCAGAGGAATGGCTGCCACGTTCCGGTTCACGCCGGAGCTATACAGAACCCGGCTTACAGGCCAACTGGCGATTATCATCTTAACGGCGCAGTAGCCGGATTTTCAGCGTAAGTCGCTGAAACCGGCTGTTTTCAAGCAGATGTTTATGCATCCATCGGATGGATTTTTCCTGCATTAATACCAATGCGTGTTATTTGTAGGATGACGCCGCTAACCCTTTGTTAAACTTAACGGCTTATAAATTTTTGATCATGCGTCTATTGCAAAACGGGCGTATCCCATTGACGCCCATATGGTCCCATGCTATCCCAAATGCGCACTGCACCAGGGCAATTATCTGCCCATTTATCGCAAAGCAAAGGCGTCTTCCTCTCCGGAAGCGTCGGAGGGGTTTTTGCTCATCCGGCTTGCGAAGCTGTGCCTGATATCGGGAGTTTCGGGCGTCTTTTGGTCGTCCGGATCCCTGCGGGAACGGATGTTTCGTGTCATGAGCCGCTTCCTTTCGAATGCGACCAACAGGATCGACGCCAAGGGCCGGGTTTCCGTGCCTTCGGCTTTCCGTTCCGTGCTGGCGCAGCGCAACGTCCAGGAGCTTTACTGCTTCCAGGACTTTGTGTTTCCGGCGATCAGCATCGGCGGTCCGGATCTTCTCGAAAGATTCGAACGGCAGATTGCTGCGGAGGATCCGTTTTCGCCGGATGCGAACGAGATGTCGCTTCTTATTCATGGAGGCGGGGTCTTCATGAAGCTCGACGCCGAGGGGCGGCTGATGATCACGGATTTCATTCGTGGCTTCACCGGCATCTCGGACGAAGTGACCTTCGTCGGTCGGGCGGATCATTTTCAGCTCTGGCAGCCGCAGGCTTTTGTGGCCGCACAGGCGCAGGCACGAGGGGAGCGCAAGCTGGCGGGCAAGCGTTCCTGAAACAACGAGGGAACGGAATGGTGGCGAATCCTGGCGGAGGTTCAACTGATGCCGGCGGCGGACCGGTTCGTCACATTCCTGTTCTTCTCGACGAAGTCCTCGCGGCATTGGCGCCCGCGCCCGGCAAACTCATCCTCGACGGTACGTTCGGCGCGGGCGGTTACAGCTTGGCCATCCTTGCGGCCGGCGCCGAGGTGATTGCGCTCGACCGCGATCCGACGGCGATTGCGGTCGGCCAAGCGATGGTTGCCGCCCATGGCGGTCGTCTCAGGCTCGTTCATTCGCAATTCTCGCATCTTGCCGATCATGCGCCGCAAGGCGGGCTCGACGGCGTCGTGCTCGATATCGGCGTCTCCTCCATGCAGATCGACGAGGCCGAACGTGGCTTCTCCTTCCAAAAGAACGGGCCGCTCGATATGCGCATGTCGGCCGAAGGCGTTT